>JAEZHY010000070.1 GCA_023416335.1 Pseudomonadota bacterium
ACGCCGAACTCTGCCACAACCGTGACGTGGAGATCCCACTGCATGGTGACGTCGGAGCGGTTCTGGAACAATTGACTGCGGCAATAGCAGCCCTGCCCGGAAACGGGGCATGGCTTTCCGAACTGCAGGCGAGGGAATCGGAGCTGTCCCTGGCGGACCGCGAGTTCATGGATTCAGATACTGTGCCAATCCACCCTCTCAGGCTTGCCCGGGAGATAAACGACTTTCTGACCGCCGACACGATCTTCATTGCTGACGGCGGCGACGTCGTAACCATATCCGCCAGTCTCATAAGGACGCGCAAGCCCGGGCATTGGCTGGACCCCGGTCCCCTCGGGACCCTGGGAGTTGGAGCGCCGTTTGCGATCGCAGCTAAAGCCGCTCTGCCGCAAAAAGATGTCTTCGTGCTTTTCGGTGACGGGGCGTTCGGTCTCACGGGTTTCGATTTCGACACGCTAGTTCGATTCAACATGCCCGTTATCGGAGTGGTCGCAAACAATGCAGCCTGGAACCAGGTACGCTATGTCCAGCTTCAGAAGTACGGCCCCGGACGTGGAGACGTCGCAAATGAACTCTCGCACCTCCGATACGACAAGATAATCGAGGCAATGGGCGGCTATGGAGAGAACGTGACGGAACCATCCCAGATCCGTCCTGCTCTCGAACGCGCGAAGAATTCGGGAAAACCCGCCCTGCTGAACGTAATAGTGGACAGAGACGTATTTAGTTCGAGCACGCGGAATATGGGAATATATAAGTGAATAGTGAACGGTGAGCAGTGAACTGTCTGGTGCCCACCTTTAGGCCTTCCGGAGATGGGATCCCAAGCGGGAGCTTAGCGGGAGCTCGGGATCCAACGGAGTTTTAATCAGTGATCACCGCCTCTCTCGGAAGGGTTGCGCCACGAGAGACCGGCTCGATCAGGGATTTGAATCAAGCGCGAGTGTAGCGAGCGCAACGACACGCGGGATAGGCTTTGTACCCTGCTCATAGTAAACCACCATGCGGCGGCTTAGCCCAAGAGCACAGGCGGCTGTGTCAAGCGTGTAAGCTTTGCGTTCTCGCCATCTTTTGAAAGCCTCCGGTGACATAGTTTGTCCCGACTGTTCTTGAGCAAGTCGCCAAAGTGTATCGGCAGACATATCAATTTCATCTGTCCAGGAAACATCCGTACCATGTTCGCCAACCTGCACGCGCTTAAACAATTCCGGTGAGCGGCGCAAAGGTTCATAGATTCGGTATGTTTCAATCATTCCTGAGACATCAACCTGGCTTTCATCGCCATTGTTCCAACAAATGATCAAGGTTAATGGCTTTTTGTCCGCAGTAACGGCAACGATACGCGGTAAAGTCTTCTTCGGCATAATCGTCACCCCCGTTCGTTCAGTTCGACCCATTTAAGTGCCAATGCCTCTTGATGTGCCTGTGCCCATGCCAATGCTTCAGCAATCTGGGTAAGTCGGGCTTCGCCAGCAATCACCGTCAAATCCGAAATCTGCACCAACACCTGAAAATCGGGTGAAACGATGTGAAAGTGAGGCGGACGATGATCGTCAGCGTACATGCGTATACTCACAGTTCCAAAACGTTGCAGTACCGGCATAGGCCCTCGTTACAACGTCTCCATATAGTGCAATAGTTGCACTATTGGCGGAAAAAGTCAATCCCCCACAGAAAATAGGCAACTTTTTCCCTTATTCACCCCCCGCAGTGACCTGTCCCGGCGCGGCCTTTTCCCGACCTTCTTCGCCCACCTTTCTGATGAGCAAAACAAGCCCCGCGGCGCTCAGCATGCACACGACCAGGAACATTATCCCGCCGGCAAATGACCCGGTCGCATCGCGGATGAAGCCCATCGCGTAAGGGCCTGCGAAACCGCCGAGATTGCCTACGCTGTTGATCATTGCGATCGCGCCTGCCGCCGCCGTGGCGGTCAGGAATGAAGACGGAATGGACCAGAACGGGCCGAACGATCCGTAGACTCCCATAACCGCCAGGGTAAAGAAGACCATCGAGACGGTTATGCTTATATCGGCGAGAAAAACGCTTCCGGCAAACCCGACCGCGCCCGTTAGGAGTCCGGCAACCGTATGGTATCGGCGCTCACCGGTTTTATCCGAGTGATGCCCGATGAGGTACATGGCAAGGAAGCCGAAGATGTACGGGATCATGACAAGGAAGCCGACCATCTGGTTGCTGAGAGCCGATGAGAGGGCTTTCACCTGGATGGGCAGAAAAAGGGTAACGCCGTAAAAGCCGCAAACCCAGGCAAAGTAAATGCCCGAGAGAATCAGAATGTCCCGGTCGGAGAACGCCTGTATGAGGCTGTATTTCTTTCTCTCCTGCTTGGCTGCTCTTTCCGCAGACAAAGCGCTTACAAGCCATGTCCGCTCTTCTTCGTCCAGCCATTTGGCTTCTTCCGGTTTGTTGGTCAGGTAAAAGGGGCAGATTATGCCCAGGATAACCGAAGGCAGGGCCTCCATGATGAAGAGCCATTTCCAGCCGCTCCATCCCATCCAGGTAATCCCGAGAAGATAGGTGGACAGGGGTGCGGCAACGATGTTGCATATCGGAAGGGACATCATGAAGAATGCAACGGCTTTTGCCTGGTCTTTCGAACGGGACCACGTGCTGAGGTAGTATATGATGCCGGGGAAGAAGCTCGCCTCGGCCACTCCCAGGAAGAATCGAACGATGTAGAACTGCATGGGAGTGGAAACCCAGGCCGTCAGGCCCGAAATGATCCCCCAGGTAATGAGTATCCTTGCAATCCAGATCCTCGCTCCAACCCTGGCCATGATCAGATTGCCGGGAACCTCCATCAGGAAATAGCCGATGAAGAAAATACCCGCGCCGAAGCCGTAAATGGCATTGCTGAACCCGAGTTCCTGGTTCATGGACAAGGCTGAAAACCCCACATTCACCCGGTCCAGGAAAGAAACGATGTAAAGCAGTCCCAGGAAGGGCATCAAGCGCCGGAAAACTTTCTTCACAGTGCGCTTTCCCAGTGGCGAATCAGTCATTCGGATTCCTCCGGCTCATGTAATGTCATTTTTGCTGCTGCCCGGTTCTTGTGCGTTCCCTATATACCATCCTTTTCAGGATGCGTGAATGCAACTTACCGTTTTTTCAATCGTTTTATGATGAGATCAAAATGGGTCGATGACGCGCTTCAAGGAAGCGCATTGCGGCCGGGATTTCTGGAAGGGGGAGGGGGATCGTCGTAGTACGAGAAGTCGGAAGAGAAATCAGTATGAAAAATAGACAATACGGGGCAGGCGAGTAAACCGCCCGCCCCGCATTTGGTTAGAACCGAACTGCAAAACCAGCGGCTACAAGTACTTCCTCCCGATCCTTGTCGGCGGAAAAACCCGCGACGGGAGCACTATAGACCGAAACCTGCATGTTGTTGTCATTGAGGGAGAGCTTCTGCCACCCGCCCTGTACGAACGGTTCGACGGTGAAACTTCCAAACGCTGCCGTCGCTCCGATTGACCCAATTATTCCCCAGTGCTCGCCTTCGGGCGCGGCATTAATCACATACCAGTTGGGAGGTACTATAAGGTCAAGATCCGAAAAAGAAGTCTCTTCCCTGACCCATCCTCTGAAAAAGTCGATACCGCCCCTGACCGTGAGATCCTTATTGAGTGCCTGTTCGGCCGTCAGCCTCAGCCTCACCTGGTGTTCGGTGGATACCGGGAAAGGAGCATAATCGTAGAGTTCGTCCCACGCCGCCGAACTGAGAATATCGCGCACACGGAATGAACTCTCGTTTCGGATGTAATCGTAATAGAGCCCCGCACCAAGCCTCATCCCGCTTTTAAGGGTGTAGTCAAGACCGCCGCCTGCTTCAATTTTGAGCAGTTTCTCGGGGTTGTCCACTCCCACTGAAAATGGGGCTGTCACAACGACTCCCGGCGAAATTACCGCGGCGTTGCTGTAGTTTCGATACTGGTAATCCCCTCGAACTACGAATGGTAGGGCCAGAGCATCGCTCACCTGATGCCTCAGCCAGAAATCGCCTCCTACACTCCAACCGCCCACGTCTCCGTTGAAATTCCCGGACTCTGTGCGGCCCGTGGAGGAGTTTACGGCTGCATAATCAAGTGAATTGTTGGAGCTGAGCAGAGCACCGCCTCGGGCGGTGACGGCAATTTTGTCCCGACCGAATTCTCCCTGAACGCCGGTCTTGAACAGTGCCTCGATGAAGTCGGCATTCCGGGGAGGCGCCATTGGGAATAAACGCGCGTAAACTGAATTGACGGAATCTATACCGAATCTCGTTTCGGTGATGGTGTTGTCTTCCTGCTGGTAGGAGAGCTGGAACTCAGCCCCAAACTTCAACTTATCGCCAATCGGAAGAGCATAGAGCACGCGCACGGCAAAGTTGTCCAGGCCGGTGTCTGCATTGTAGATATCCGGGGTACCGGTCAGAATATTCTGGGTGCTGGAATCAAAATCGCCCTGAGTACCGCGGTAACCGATAAATATCCCCATTCGGCCGGTTCCGAGCGCAAAAGAGGTCCCCACCAGGGCCTCGTTTTCCATAACGTCCCCGGAAGCGTGGAAATTGGCGGGAAGCATCATCGGCATCCATGCCTCGAGAACACCCAGCGGGCTCCTTATGTCCAGATCCAGATCGTTTGTCGGCTTGTAAAGAAACTTGTAAAAAGCGTAATATTGCGTCCCCTTACTGTCCGCCAGCACAGCAGGATGAACAAGGAAATCGGATTCATCCGAAATCAGGCCGTATGGATCGCTCATTCCGGCCATTCGTCCCTCCCAGGCCATTGCCGCGGAACTCATAGCCAAAAGAAGCAAAATGGTGATGAAAAGCGCACTTCGTCCTCTCATGTTCCCCCCTTTGTTCTTCGAATCAATACGCCCCATATTTTTTGCGACACTGCCACTTTTATCACCTATCGGACAGATTGTTAAATTGGGTTAGGTGTGGTTTATGCCAGGAAACGCTTATTTTCGAACATGTTTTGCGCGATACTTTATTCTTTGCTTTCCATTCCAGTGCCACCTTTCCGAGGCACCATGCACATGAGGACGAGCCCCACGAGAAAAAGCACTTCAAGCGAAAGTATGGCCATCCTCGGATTGTTCGTTCTGCTCGAAATTGTCCCATAAAGCAAGGGCCCGAATATGGCGGCGATCTTGGTGCTGAAGGTCATGAATCCGAAAAATTCGGCTTGTTTTCCCGGTGGAGCTTCCACGGCCATATAACTACGAGCAGTGGCCTGGGTCGCTCCGAGAACGAGCCCGGCACAAACCGACAGGGAGTAAAAAGCAGGAAGGCTGGTAAAGAGAATTATGCCCAGGAGGGCGAAAATCCAGATTACTATGGTTACGATTATCGTCTGCAGGATCCCGTAGCGCTTTGCCGCACTCCCCGCAGCAAAAGCCCCTGCCGCCGCTGAGAGTTGGATGAGCATCAGGAGCAGGAAATTCTGTTTTACCGTGAACTGGAGGGTATGAACTGTATACGAGGAGAAAAAGACCACCACTGTAGAAATTGCATCGCTCACAAAGAAGTAGGCGAGAAGAAAAACGAATATATTCCTGTAGGAACGTATTTCTTTGAAGGTGCCGACAACGCGTGAAAAACCTTCCCTCACCCGGGGTCGCCCCTCTGAAT
>JAEZHY010000121.1 GCA_023416335.1 Pseudomonadota bacterium
GCTAAATTCGACTTCAAGCAAAAGCAGCAACAATCCTTGGTTGAAATTTTATCAAAGATTGTCCGGGAGCGCAATGTTAAACTGCGCGAACGGAAAAAGACCCGACTGCCTGTCCAATGCAAACTCAGAAGACGATTTTATCATCTAACGGAAATAATTATGGTTTTCTTTGTATCGAAGAGGTATCATTACGAAAATTGAGAGATTAGAGTTTTGTTGCCGAATTTGATCGTTGGAATTGAGCGCCGGTTGAGTCAGGTAAAAAGGTATCTCTGGTCTCCGGAAATCATGAACAGAGGTGTATGATGGAATTTGCAAAAATCCTTGGTTTTCCCTTAACCCTGATCGGCCTTATCCTGTATTCTCCACCGCTGCAGGATCTTTTTGCTCGCGCCTTCGGTCCGTCGGCAAGTCTGAGCGGTTTGGTCGTCTTCGCGGTCGGTTGGGCCTTGCTGCTTGGGTATGCAGCCTTTAACCTTGGACGGGAAAGTCAGGAAAAAAAGGAAACGGAATTAACCTGGAAATGATTTTGCCGGTAATAAAGGGGGGAGATCAAAAATCTCCCCCTCAAAGTGCCGGTTACGGTAAATAAAGATCAAACTTCCTGTTTCTTAAAAATACTCAACATTCTTCCTCCAACCACTGTACCGGCCAGAAGAATCGCCGCTCCAACCGCAAGCATGGAAATCAAGCTCAGCATAAGCGGAGAAATACCTACCAGGGCTAGAATGCCCAGAGCAATTGCACCAAGTCCTGCAAGGGTTTCAATACCGTAAGGTGAGGCCGTGCTCTCGTGGAAACTCTCACTCGCAACTTGTGATTCAAGTGTGTTCAATTTGGCGTTAATCGTACTGTCCACAATTAGCGCAAAGCCGAACGCGATAGCGGCAATGGGAACCAACACCAGGGGTTTTACGCCGACTACCGCAATAATCCCAAGGGCGATCCCGCCGACACCGCAAACAAAATTCGTCGCAATACCGCCCCAGTAGGAAAGAGTCGTCGTCTCTCTCAAGGACGAGAAGCGAGCACCGACCGCGCCGGATTCAAAAACAAGGGCGGAGCCCAGCACTATTGTTGCCACTGACGCGAGAACGACTGGATAAACCTGCGCCAATCCGATGATTGCCAGTGCAATCGCGCCGACACCGGCCAGACCTTCTACAAAGGACGTCCCCGCTGCAACTTTAGCGGGTTCCCGAAAATATCTCTGGGGGCTAATGCCGTTCATTGTACCACCTCCACTGAATTTTGTATCAAAAGACTTTCTTGTCTTTCAAAGATCCTCTTTTCATAATGAAATCATTTTCAGTGGAAAATCAATAATATAGGAACTCGCAACAGAGGAATGCGGGCTTGCGGGGTTTGACTTGCCGAGAAGTTATACCGATGGTCTTCCGCCCGGAAAAATGTGTGTCCGACGTCCAGTCGGAACAATAAATTGGTCCAACCGGGACCCCCTTCTGTCGAACACATCAATAACAATCTGTTAATACAGGTAATATAATACAGAATACATCAAAAGGGGGTAATATCCTGCCTGCACCGTCCGCACAGTAAAAGGATTACCCTGTCCCGCGTGAATGTCCGCAACACGGGATCCCCATCCCGAAGTCGTGAAATAACAGGGTATAACCGTTCCGCTTCGGGGTTTCTTTCCAGCAGAAGATCTCTCGGTCCAAACTACTCCTTTGAAAATACTGAAATTCCGGAAGAGCCGCCGCAGGCCGGAACGGCCTGGAGTAGCCCGACTGTCCATATGTATGCCGAACGGATTCCATTTCCTTGGGATTCCCCTTGTTCGCATAGCAAATTTGTTCAAGAGTAAAAATTACTAAAGCGTTCCCCTACTGCGCCGATTTATATTGAGAATCCCATAGACAAAGAGTTTTTTGTCCTGTAGCCTTAACTTGCTGATCTGTATCTAAAACTTCCAATCAAAGGGCAAGACATGAATAGCTGCTATAAGTCTATCCTTGCATTATTTCTGCTTATTTGCTTCGGCTGCTGCGGGACGAGCCCCTGCTCTCCCCCTCCCACGGCCTCATCGGTTCCATATGAATATAAACATCCCGAATTTACGCCCCAGAGTCTGAGCTGGATTCGGGAAGGCATGAGCGTCGAGGAACTGGAGAGAATTTTCGGATATCCTGACAGAAGCCATGAAAGAAAAGTCGGCCTGACCAAATTCCTTATCTACGAATATGACATGGCAAAGAACCCACACTATTCTCATCAGTTTGATGTGACCAACACTTTTTATTTTGGTGTAGACCAGAGTCCCCCGTATCTGAAGAAATGGGAGGTCGAATACGTCCATACGCGGCCTTATGCTGCCGCTCCAGGGAGGGTTGAATAAGATATATCGAGTCCCCATCAACCTAGCCAGGCTGGTCCGACCGTGATACGTTCGTCTTGCCCCTGTAGAAAAAGATTGTGGCGCTGGATTCGGCTCCTTCAGATCCCCCCTGCTTTCAGTGCCAATCCATGAGCGCCACAATCCGAATCTCTTACCGCTTTTTAAGCAACTTGCATGCCAAGAGTTCCGAACTTGCCGAGCTTCATATATGTGTGCGCACTCCGCTTGAACAGTTGACTCCCGGAGAACCACCCGCGTGCAAGGCCCGCCACCCGGCAAGAATCGGATTGCTGCGGGAAACGCCTAATCCGGGATGGATCTCTAATTGTCATTCCCGTCCGATTAAATGATCGATTCTGACAAGACCAACAACGTTTCTTATGGGCCGGAGGCATCCAACCCGCCCTCCCGAGTCGAAGGAAATAGATCGAATTACGCACTAATTGGGAATTCGCGGATAGATTTAAATACAAAAATGTAATTATAGCCAATGACTTAGCACCGAAAGACCTATGCAATGGATCAGTCAGAGGAGAAATGGCGATTCCATTCGCCTGCACTCTGAACCTGATACAATATCGTCCTGGAATTTTGGGACAGCTCTTTTGAAATCCCGGGAACTTTCGTGTTAAGATTTAGGATACAGGCCCGCTGCTGAAGAACCTGGGGCAGCAGAGCCGCATTCAAAGTACGAAGACAAAGACTTTCCAACCACGAAAGGCACGAAAATCACGAAGAAAAACAATTGGATAAAGTCGCAGGCTCGGTGGAGCGGAGAGGCTGTGCCGTGATGTCGATGAAAACCAGCCCAAACCCGGTCGATTACGACACCGTCTCGGAGCGCAACCCATCGCTTTTTGGATGAACGATACGAGTTCGAAACACACGAAAGTGCCGTTCAGTTCTCCTCGGCTCAAAGTGGACCTGAGAGGTTGATATTAAAAAGTTACGGAACTCGGCAGCTAAGACTCCAGCTGAGAAAACAAGAAAATGACCCGTGGTGGTACAAAGGACATACAGGTGAACAGATCGAAACGAAGATTGCCCGCAGAGTGGGAGGAACAGGACGGCGTGCTCATGGCATGGCCCCATGCACGGACCGACTGGGCCCCCGATCTCGATGCGGTGCGGCGTGTAACGGTCGATATAGCGAGGGAAATTACCAAATCCGAGCGTCTCGTGGTTGTGGCGCCCAATCCCGAAGACGCCAGGCGATCGATGCGTGATGGAGGAGTGTCTCTCGACCGCGTACAATTCCATAGTGTTGAGACCAATGATACATGGGCCAGGGATTTCGGCCCGATCACGGTTATGGAGAACAGCGAACCGATACTCCTCGATTTCGGCTTCAATGGATGGGGGCTCAAATTCGCTTCCGACCTCGACAACCAGATCACCCGCAATCTCGGACAGTGCGGAGCCTTTGGAAAGAACCGCCTCGAGACGGTCGGGTTTGTGCTCGAAGGCGGAAGCATTGAAAGCGACGGCCGGGGCACGGTCCTCACTACTTCGCAATGCCTTCTGAGTCCCAACCGGAACCCGCACATGCGCCGGGAAGACATTACGGCATTCCTGAGTGAAAAGCTCGGGGCGGAACGCATTCTGTGGATTGAAAACGGGCACCTGGAGGGTGACGACACAGACGCCCATATCGATACGCTGGCGCGGTTTTGCCCGTACGACACAATAGCTTATACCGCGTGCGACGATCCCTCGGACGAGCACTACGGCCCTCTGCGGGAAATGGCCGCGGAACTGAAGTCCTTCAGGACTCCGGAAGGCCGGCCGTACAAGCTGGTGCCTCTGCCCTGGCCCGCGGCCTGTCACGATGAAAACGGTCAGAGAATTCCCGCGACATATGCCAATTTTCTCATTATAAACGGATCGGTTCTCGTTCCGACCTACGGGAGCAAACAGGATGCGGTTGCACTCGATGCAATCCGGGAGGTTTTCCCGGACAGGCGCGTTGCAGGCGTCCATTGCCTCCCCCTGCTGGTCGGACGAGGTTCCCTTCATTGCATCACCATGCAGATACCGAAAGGAGTCCTGGCATGAAAAGCCTTATCGCCGGGCTTGTTCAGCAAAGTTGCACCAGCGACCGCGCAGCCAACCTCGAGAAAAGCTTCGCGGGCATTCGCGAAGCCGCGTCAAGAGGCGCCGAACTGATCGTGCTCCAGGAACTGCATCTTGGACCCTACTTCTGCCAGACAGAGGATGCTGCGAACTTCAACCTTGCCGAGTCCATTCCGGGACCTTCCACGGATGCTCTGGGTATCCTGGCCCATGAACTGAACGTCGTCATTGTAGCTTCGATTTTCGAGCGCCGTGCCCCTGGGCTTTACCACAACACGGCTGTGGTCATCGAAAGGGATGGCTCGCTTGCCGGAAGGTACCGCAAGATGCACATCCCTGACGATCCCGGCTATTACGAGAAATACTATTTCACCCCGGGGGACCTCGGTTTCCACCCCTTGGCATCCTCAGTTGGCAAGCTCGGGATCCTGGTCTGCTGGGACCAGTGGTATCCTGAAGCGGCAAGACTGATGGCAATGGCGGGGGCCAATCTGCTCGTCTACCCCACCACTATCGGATGGGAAACGAGTGAGTCGCCCGAGGAGCGGCAGTTAATGCTGGATGCCTGGATCACTATCCAGCGGTCGCACGCTGTCGCAAACGGCCTGCCGGTCATCAGCGCCAACCGGGTCGGCTTCGAGCCCGCTCCGGGGGGAAGCGGCGCAGGCCAGACCTTCTGGGGAAACAGCATGATCCTTGGCCCGCAGGGTGAGTTCCTTGCAAGGGCTTCCAGCGATCGCGAAGAGGTCCTTACCGCCCGAATCGACCTTGAGAGGACCGAAGTCGTCCGGCGCAACTGGCCTTTCCTCAGAGATCGCCGGATCGATGCGTATGGAGACCTCCTGCGTCGTTATCGCGATTGAACGCGTGGGTTCCACGCAGTGACTCTCATTCAACACACATCCATTCGTTGGAGGACAGGAGAACTTTGAAACCGGGAATCTGTCTGCTCATGGGAGATCCAAGCGGCATCGGGCCCGAACTTGTCGTCAAACTGCTGGTCCGCCTGGAGGAATATGATTCCGCAAAAGTACTGCTGCTCGGAGACAGGTGGATATTCGAAAAAGCCCGCAAGTCAGTGGGGACAAACATCCAAATACCCGCGATTACCCACCCGGATCAGTTCGCCGAATCTCCGTCCCCTGTCTTTCTGGAAACCGACTTTCTGAGGCCCGGCGATCTCATCCCGGCTCGAGCAACTTTTGAATCGGGAACTGCCGCCCTCAAGTCGCTCCGCCTGGCGGTCGATCTGGCAAAAAACGGCTTTATCGACGGGATCTGCTATGCTCCTTTAAACAAGGAAGCCCTTCATCTGGCCGGCATGCAGTTCCCGGACGAACTGCGGTTCTTCGCTCATGAACTCGGCCACGCGGGAGACTCGGGAGAACTCAATGTCATGGGCGATGTCTGGACTTCCCGCGTGACAAGTCATGTCCCGCTTTCCGAAGTCTCGCGACTCGTGACGGTCCCGGCTGTGCTCAAGGCCATCAGGCTTATTCACCGAACGATGCAAAAATCGGGAATCGCCGCCCCTCGCATAGCAGTCGCGGCTCTCAATCCCCATGCAGGCGACGGCGGGAACTTCGGCCGGGAAGAAATCGACGTAATCGGACCGGCCGTTTCGGAAGCCGCCGCGCACGGTATAGATGCTCAGGGACCTTTCCCCGCGGATACGATCTTCCTGAAGTTGCGTGACGGGCTCTTCGATGCCGTGGTAACCATGTATCACGACCAGGGACAGATCGCCATGAAGCTCATGGGTTTTCAGCGCGGAATCACGGTTGCCGGCGGGCTGCCCCTGCCCATTGCAACCCCGGCCCACGGCACGGCTTTCGACATTGCAGGTCAGTGCCGTGCCGATGTCGGTGCAATGGTTGAAGCCTTCAAACTTGTAGTGCGCCTGGCAGGCAACTCCCGGATAAGAGTTGTGTAGACCGGATCTGCTGCCCCGGCGCGTCAGCGTAGAAGGGCAAAGTCAAACGACTTGGCGAAATTCGGCCTGACAATCAAAAAAGTCTTCGATCCAGCGACCTGTACTGCACAGCTTCCAGGAGGTGATTGGTTGCTATGTTTTCGCAGCGATCCAGGTCGGCTATGGTCCTGGCCACCTTCAGGATGCGGTGGTAGGCCCGTGCGGAAAGTCCCAGCTGCCGGACGGCCTGATCAAGGATTTCCTGTCCCCGCGAATCCAGGCGGCAGAACTTTTTCAGATGCTTCGGCTTCAGCTGCGAGTTGGAGTAGATCCCCTCACCTGCCAGCCGTTTGAGCTGTATCTCCCGCGCCTTTGCGACGCGCTCGCGAACCGAGGCCGATTTTTCGGATCCGCCCTCGGAGCGGAGCTGCTCGAATTTCACCGCCGGCACTTCTATGTGCAGGTCGATCCTGTCCAGGATCGGCCCGGAAATCCTGTTGCGATATTTCTGGACATTTGGCGGAGAGCAGGTACAGGGCCTCGTGGAATCGCCCGAAAAACCGCAGGGGCACGGATTCATGGCAGCCACGAGCATGAACCGCGCGGGATAGGTGAGCGTCACGGCCGCCCTTGCGATTGTGACCCGACCGTCTTCAAGAGGCTGCCTCAGCAGATCGAGCACGTTTCTCCGGAATTCGGGAAACTCGTCCAGGAACAGGACTCCGTTGTGCGCCAGGCTGACCTCTCCGGGCCGTGGGATATGCCCTCCCCCAACCAACCCGGCATCCGATATCGTGTGATGAGGCGACCGGAACTGGCGGCGGGTGACAAGAGGACTGTCCCGGAGCATCCCGGCGACACTGAATACCTTGGACGTCTCCAGCGCCTCCTCGAAGCTGAGAGGAGGCAGAATTCCGGAAATCCTCTGGGCCAGCATCGTCTTGCCCGAACCTGGAGGGCCTATCATCAGCAGATTATGCGAACCCGCCGCAGCCACCTCGAGACCTCGCTTGGCGTGTTCCTGCCCTTTTACGTCTTCGAAATCGAACTCATCGGAAACGCTTCCCGCCAGGATGGAATCTATATCGACCGTAAAAGGAGGAATATCGCCCCTGCTGTTCAGAAATTCGACGACCTCCGACAGGTGATTCACAGGCCGGACCGCTATCGAGTCGATAACGGAAGCTTCCCGGGCGTTCTCGGACGGAACCACGATCTCCTTATATCCGGAATCCCGCGCCCGGATAGCCATCGGCAGGCAGCCGGCCACCGGTTTCACCCTGCCGTCCAGAGAAAGCTCCCCCGTCATGATCAGGCCCGCGGCCTTGCTTTCGTTTACGATCCCGACTGCGGCCAGAATCCCGACCGCTATGGGCAGGTCGAACCCCGATCCTTCCTTTTTCAAAGCCGCCGGTGCAAGGTTTACCGTGATCCTCTCGAAAGGGAAGGGATACCCGCTGTTCTGGATAGCCGCCTTGACCCGGTCCTTGCTCTCCTTGACGATGTTGTCGGGCAGGCCGACTACCGCAAAGTTCACGAACCCCGGCGAAAGGTCCACTTCGACTTCAACCAGGACGGCATCGACTCCAAGCGTGCTGCATGTGTAGGTTTTGGCGATCATGAACCGACATCTCTTATGAAGTTTGGAAGAACCTAAAATAGCACAACTAATCGGTCGTCAGTGTTGATATGGCAACAAAATAGCCTCAAGTGAGTCTCTGCGCCGATAATGATTTCGTACTCATATATGTTCAAGGGTGATTCCTGTGTATAGCGGGATGAGTGTTAATTGCGGGCTGCCGTCCTGGCCTCGCAGGCATTATTTGCATAAATTCGCAAGGAAGACAAAGCACTTTTCAAGAGTACGAACTGCACAGATGCAAAACCGCCCGATAAGTCTCTCTTGAAGCTGGAGCGGAATTTCAACAAATGCCCCGAACTCCCCAATGTTCCGGTAAAATGATGCAAAATCCCCGGGGCAACAGACCGCTACCAAAATGCAAAAACAAAATCCTTAACCACGAAATTCACGAAAGAAAACAATTGGCTAGGGTCGCAGGATGGGCGGAGCGGGAGAGACTGTGGCGAGTTGTCGATGAAAACAAGTTCGGCCCCGGTCGGTTACGACACAGTCTCGGAGCGATACCCATCGTTTTGGGATGAGCAGGAGGAACGAAAATCACGAAAGAAAGCAGGCTCATGGATCTATAAGGTCCGAGACGAAGGGCACCATCACCCATGACCCATGACCGCCAAAAATATTAACCCTGACAAAACCTTACATAGTGCTACAAATCCTGATAGACCCTGATGGAAGTGGAATCCCAACCCTGACAAACCCTGACCACAGATCTGACAAAGGTCTGACAAAGTCTGAAGTGGCTTGAAGAAGCCTGACAGACAGGAGGCAATTTCCGCGATTTCGGACTTTCGTCCGCTTATGTTGTCAAAGAACGACCGAGAAACAGGAGAGCTTTCCCGGGTGAAAAAAGTAATGGTAATGGGCACCGGCGCGAACCACCTATGACCTGTTACCCACAGGATACGAAATTCCTGGAGCAGCACAGCCGCAACCAAAATACGAAAGGCAAAAGCTCACAACCACGAAATACACGAAAATCACGAAAGAAAACAATATGATAAGGCCGATAGGTGAAGAGACTGTGTCGTGTTGTCGATGAAAACCAGCCCTGCCCTGGTCGGTTACGACACGGTCTCGGAGCGCAACCCATCGTTTATTGATGAGCCGAGATACGAAATTCACGAAAGTGCCGTTCAGTTCCCCTCGGCTTAAAGTGCACCTAAGAGGTTGATGTCAAACGGATCTCTACTCCGCAGACAGACCACGGAGTCTTTCCCCGACGGATTCCTTTGCCGCTCTCTCCATCCGTGTCCATCCGTGCCGCAAAAGTCTTGGGCCGGCAGCCCTCCCGAAGCGCCTCAAGCGACTCCAAAAGGGATCTCCGCTCTGCATACGGACCACGGACATCATTCCCCGACGGATTCCTTTGCCGCTCTCTCCATCCGTGTCCATCCGTGTCGCAAAAGTCTTGGGCCGGCAGCCCTCCCGAAGCGCCTCGACCGACTCCAAAAGGGATCTCCGCCCCACAGACAGACCACGGATGTCTTTCCCCGATAGATTCCTTTGCCGCTCTCTCCATCCGTGTTCATCCGTGTCGCAAAAGTCTTGGGACCGTTTACTGCCGCACTCCCAGGACCCTTTCGACCTCTTCGACGAGTTTCCGGGTCTCTTCCGGACCCAGAGAAGAAACCTTTTCGTCTTCGGTGCTATCCTTCCCTGCTTGAACCGCTCCCAAGAGGATTGCAAGGGTGCGTGACAGCTCGATGTCCCTGATCCTGACCGTGCCCTCTGCGAGTCCTGTCGCTGCCGATGCGACGATGAATCCGAGAAGGCCTTTCAGGGTCTCTTCCGGCCGAATTCCGGCGAATTTGGCAATAACTTGCGAGCAGTCCTGTTTCGCGTCACACAGCCTGCGTTCTCTTCGGACCGCCCGGTAATAGGCCGCAATCGCATCATAGCTCAGACTTTTCCCGCGCGCTTTGACCAGTTCGGACGCCTCCCTCATGGTGAGCATCCCGGAATCGAGCCTGTCAACGATTTCGTCCTGCAGATCTTCCGGAAGTGCCAGGAAACCGAACCTGTGCCTCTTCTCTGCTGAGAGGATTAACTCCCGATGATTCATTTCCGCACTCCATGTTGTCGTCACGCAAGACGCGAAGAAAATCGGGACGCAAAAGATGCCGGCCCTACGCTTCACTTCTGCTGAGCCATAACATGCGGGAGGTTCAGGTAGGGAAAAATTAGTTGAGCCAATCAGGGGAGAATTTAAGAAATGAAATTCATGCCTGGAGGTCGGCTGAGATTATAATGCAGGAGATGTATGGTATGAACTTTTCCGGGATGGCTCATTGACTCTAGCGCATGTCATCACCGGCACAAACCCCGCGGCCTGGTTGCGCTGCATGATTTGGCGCACGTGCATGCCTTGTCGGGTGCCTGCTGATCGACTATAGCTATTCAATTGGTTCTCCAAGGCTTGGTGAATACACATAGAAGATCTCCATACCCTTCCAGAGTTGCTGCCCAACTCTAACTGGATAGGGTGCCCCAAGGCTTTCAGACCTTCCTCGCCGTTACCGGCAAAGGAGGCCTCGTACCCTCTCAACTGCAACAGGCGCGTGACATTGTCCGCGAAAGCCGTTTCGTCATCTATCAAGAGGACCTTTGGCATTTTCATCCGGCTCCTCCAGGTTCGGTTCTTTGAATAGCTGCACAGTACGCGGCGGAGGTTAACGAAAGGTTGTGTAATTGCCGAAACTGTTTTACAAAAGAGCATAATCTTCCTGCAAGAAAGAACGGAGAAGACATTGGAAAAGCTTCCCGCTCATAAACCGGCTTCGAAAACGACATATTACACACTGTTCATGCGGTTCTCCCTCGTTGCCCTGGTGTTGTCCCTGGTGCCGCTTGCGTTCATAGCCTCTTACATTCACCACAGTTACTCCCGGTTTTCCGAATTCCGAATGAAGGACTCTTTCCAAAGAAGGGTTAATTCGAGCAGAAACCTGGTAGAGCTCTTCCTTCAGGAACGACTATTCAACCTGCAACTCCTGTTCGAAACCCATAAGGCAGAATTTTTCGCAGACGCGTCGAATCTAAAGACTGTCTTCAGGACCCTTAACCATAACGGTCAGTACGAAGACCTGGGTCTGATAAACGGCGAGGGCTTTCACGTATCTTATGCGGGACCATATGACCTGTTCCGGAACGATTATTCCGTCACATTCTGGTTCAAAGGTGTTATGGAAAAGGGGACCTTCGTCAGTGACATGTTCCTGGGCTATCGCGATGTCCCCCATTTCATAATAGCGGTGCTGAAAAAAGAAGACGGCGTCAACTGGATATTGCGCGCAACCATCGCCACGGAAGCGCTCAGTTCGCTGCTTGAGGGTATAACCATCGGAAAGACCGGGGAAGTTTTTCTCCTGAATCCGGAGGGGGTTTACCAGACAGCGCCCAAGCAAGGGGGCAAAATAATGGAAAGATCCGATCTCCCGATCAATGTGTTCATTCGGGAAAGCGGGATTGAAAGGATTTCGACAAAAAACGGTCCAAAGATAGTTGCTTATTCCTGGTTGAAAAACCCACCGTGGCTCCTGGTAGTCCAGCAGGAATATTCCGAATTCTTCGAAGACGTGAGTTTTGCCGACTATGCGACAACCGTCTTCCTCATTGTGAGCGCCTTGGCCGTCCTGTTTGTGATTTCCGGATCTACGGCCTATATCGTCAACTTTATCAGGAACAGGGACCGGGAATTGGAAACCATGAACAAACAACTGGTCCAGTCCGGAAAACTGGCGTCCATAGGCAAGCTTGCAGCCGGTGTTGCCCACGAGATAAATAATCCCCTTGCCGTAATCCAGAGTGAGATAGACTTGGCGCGGGAGCTTGCTCCGTCCGAGGTGAACAGCGCACAGAAATCGCTTATCCAGATCGAGATCCAGGTGGAGCGGTGCAGCAAAATAGTCAGAAACCTTCTCAGTTTCTCTCGACGCATAAAAGCAGAAGTGGGCCCCGTCGATCTGAACGAATCGGTGATCGAAGCCGCAGGTCTTTTCTCCAAATGGGCATCTTCGGTCGGCATTGAGCTCTCCACCGAACTCCAGGAGCATATGCCGAAAATCCTTTCCGACCCTTTTGAAATCGGACAGGTATTGATCAACCTGATTGGAAATGCAATCGATTCCCATGAGGGCAAAGGCGGCGGCTTCGTCAGGATTTCAACTTTTACCGATGCTCTTGCTGCCTGCATCGCGGTTGAGGATGGCGGCTGCGGCATCCCGCGAGAGTACCGAGAGCAGATTTTCGACCCTTTTTTCACGACAAAGCCGGCCGGGAAGGGGACCGGTCTGGGGTTGTCCATAACCTATTCGATAATTAGAGAGTTGAACGGGGATATTCAGGTCGAAAGTTCTCTGGGAAAGGGCAGCCGTTTTCTCGTTTGTTTCCCGCTGGATGCAAACAGAAAGGTAAGCAATGCCAGGAAAGAAAATTCTGCTGATCGATGACGAGATCACATTCGTCGAGAATATTGCGGTCATGCTGCGTGGGGGGGATGCAAAGCTGATGTCGCCGGTAACGGCGAGCACGGGGTGAGGGCGTAATGGAACTGAAGCACTAATGCCTAAAGATTCGGACAGGGAAGGTAATCGGTTCTGATGAACTTCCGTCTTTCCATTTGATTTTATCGGTAACTTCATGAATGCCAGATAATACTTATTTGCGTTCAAGATAGAACCAAAAAATCAAAAGTGTGGGGAACTACGTCCCCCACACCCCCTTCGCCGCTACGCGGCTCTATTAGCGCTTGCGGCGGCGTCCAGCTTGCGCTGGCCAACCGCCGCAAGCGCCTGCTGCTCGGCCACACGCGCTCGCGCGTGTGGCCGAATGTTGGGGGCCGCGGGGGAATCATTCCCCTGCTCTTTCTTTTGCTTTTAGTATCCTCTTGAATGCATCTTAGTATTACCCGGAAACCCAAAGGATGATGTTCAAGTGTTGCGCTAGGAAAATGTATAGGTCCTGGTTGAATTGGGCGGTGAAATGGGCTTGCATCATTGGCTCCAGATCAAGGAACAATTTCTATCGTTACTCGATCTCCAGAGATCACGACCTCATCCTTTCCGACATACCCAGGGTTGGATGTGTATTTAATAACCCTGACACCAACATTTCCCTTGCAGGCTTTGCTATAGCGGGTTCCAGTTCCGCCATCGGACAGGGTGCCGTGTTGTGGTTTTGTCTCTACCTGGCCCGCGGCAAAATTAAAATCAGGAGCGGAAATATTGACGCAAGCACTCGATCTCTGCCCGTAGATTATGGTAGGAATACCAGATTTTACGGTGACTTTTCCACCATATGGGATTTCTTGTGAAAATAAAGGAAGAGAAAATATGGCTAGTATCAGAATGATAAGAGAAAATAGATAAATTTTCTTCATGTCTGACTCCAATGTTAGATTTTTTCCTCGACTTCTATTTTTGGTTTAGTATACCGCTCCATCGATACCCTCACAAGCTTTTCTTGATGTCCATGATGGTTATCACTGGGGGGGAAGCGTTCTAGCGGAGAAGGCGTGTGATGTGTGGTTGACTATAGAGCTTGAGGTAAATGTGGTAGGCAGGAAGGTTCACAAAATCTTCTTTTTCGAAGTTTGGCATTTCCTTGGTGATTTTTTTCGGCGTCTTCCGCACCAACGCGAAAGCTAATAAGAGTCCCACAGTTCCCAAATATCGCAGCTCGTACTGTGTCAAACTACTCCCAATATACTTGATATTTCCGTGATTCGGATAGAATATTAGTAAATGATTCGGTCGCAAAGTTTTGGAACTCGTCAATGTAGGAATAGAAGTCTTTCCTGCTCATGTTCCGGGATGTCTACTCGGGACATGGCGGCAAATGCTTCAATGTGCCCGGAAACATGGCGCTGGTCTTCCTCCCACCTTACAGTCCGGAACTCAATCAGGTGGAGCACGTTTGGGAAAGCATTCGGGAAAACGGTTTTCGAAAAAAGCTTTCAACAGTATGGAGGCTGTAGAGTGCCACTTGGCCCAGTCTCCGGCAGCCCTGGAGAGAGATCCTGCGACTGTGGCAGGCATGACCGGCTTTCCTTGGCTCATTGACATTAACTTGACGCAAAATAGTATAAGGTGATCCATCTTGTAATTGAAGATAAATGTTAAGGGCTGGGCCGGAACCGCTTCTGCCTTTTTTGTGCCGAAAATGATATCCATCCATCCCGGCAGGTACTGTTTTTGAGACAATTAGCGAGTATTATCTCCAGCTGTATTATCCGAGGTCCTGAACCTCATTAAAAGAGCATCTATTTTGATGATTAAATACCTTTCCTGATGGCCCTTTTTTGATAAGCTTTCCTTATCCTCTCGGCCAGATCCTCGATCTTGATCGGCTTTGTCATATAATCGAAAGCTCCATATTGCAGACCATCCAGACTGGACTCAATTGTACTGAAGCCTGTGAGGATAATGACTTCCGGATAATTCTTATCAATAGCTTTTATCCTCTTTAATACATCTATACCGGATAATCCGGGCATGCGCAAATCCAAGAGGATAACGTCAAAGTCCTCAACTTCCAATCTCTTTATCCCATCCATCCCATTTGCAGCTACTGAAGCATCGAACCCTCTTCTCCTTAGGAGTTCCGATAAGTTCCTGATAAGAGCCAGCTCATCATCTATCAAAAGGACTCTCGGGTTCATGGTCTTTTCCTTAACTATACCAATACTGGAAGATAGACTTTGTGCATGGAAATTGTAAGAATAGGAAGAATCTACCTGATAGCCTTCCAAAGTAACCTCCTGTATATATAAGAATTTAACCTCAGGCCAACTTGATCTGTGCAGGTATTCCCCGAATAGACCGATACGAAGCCTTCAGTATTGCATTCTCTCAGACGACGATTGCATCATGATTTATCACGGTTAAAAAATGGTTACATACGGGCTGGCCGATAAGCTACGCCAGGGGCAATTATTTCATTTGGCAAAACACTGCTGTGCAGTTGATTCTCGAACAATTTCAAATGATTCACATGCAAGGCGCCTCACGTGTTTTAGCGGCTTCGGAAGGATATCAATATCATTGGCTTTTGCAAAAAATCTGACGTCATGGACCTTACCCGGTGTAACTGCCACGTATGTCGGATCGAGCCGCGCGGGGCAAGGCGTGTGCTGCTCAACTGCCGCCTGAAAACCGTTTGCCGGTCTTCATGATTACCTTCCCAGTGTGTTGGAGGGTACCATCGGTCAAAATTCAAATCGAAAACGAAAAATTATGTCAAAGAGCTTTTGAAATCAGATACTTGCAGTTTGGTGGTTCATATTTTGCCGGACAGTAGTGTTGGCAAAAAAGAGATTCACCTTTATACTCGTGAAATTGCCTTTTTTTTCTGGACCTCGTTCTTTGTTGAGAAGAACCTTTTTCCCGACCGTGATACAGAAGGCGAGGCAGCAATGATAAGCGAACAAATTGCAACGGTTCCCCTGTTTAAGTCCCTGAGCAGGAAAGATGTCAGCCATCTTGCTCAAATCGCCAAGCTGGTGGATTATCCTAATAACCTCGTGCTCTTCCGCGAAGGTGAGAAGGGAGATCGGCTTTACATCATCTGTGAGGGCAAACTCGATATCATTAAAGACCAGGGTACCCCCGAAGAACATCTTCTAAGGGTTTGCGGACCAGGCGAGCACGTTGGAGAGATGTCCTTTTTCCTTCCTCAAGGCGTCAGGTCGGCAACTGTAAAAACCCGGTCAGCCGTGCGATTGCTGGAAATTAGAAAAGACGATTTTGAGGCCTTACTCGCGAGGCGCCCTTCCGTTTCGGTTGCGATTGCAACGGGGATCGCCCAGCGCATGCTCGATTCGGAAAGCAGTCTAATACGCATTATCGCCGACAAGGATGGTAGATCCCAAAACGTCCTGAAATCAGGTGAACAGACTGTTGCGTCCGGTCACGATCTCGATCACACAAAGGGGAACAGTCATGATCTCGACCGAAATCCAGTCCGAGGCGTACCTCGACTGCAAATAAAGACTTTCGGTAACTTTGGAGTCTTGCGTGGTGAGACATCCATCACTGAAAGAGATTGGAAGGCGAAGCAACCGAAACTGCTTCTCAAGGCAATCATAGTCAGAGGCGGCAGCTCCATTCCCAAAGATGTTTTGATCGAGGATCTGTGGCCTGAGATATCAACAGCCTCCGGCCTGGCCAACTTCAAGGTCTTACTTCACAGGCTTCGCAAGGCCCTTGAGCCGAACATGGATAAGGCGCTTGGTTCTTCTTACCTGATACTCAAAGAAAACCTGATCTCCCTGAATAAGGAATTCTGCCGTATAGATCTGGATGAGTTTCTAACTTTGCGCCAGAAAGGAAGGAAATTTGAGGAGGCGGAAGATTTCAAGATGGCTGTATCGTGCTTCACGTCTGCCATTGAACTCTATACCGGAGATTTCCTGGCGGAAGATCTCTATGTTCCCTGGGCCGAGCAGAAAAGAAACGAGCTGCGTGTCATATATATGGATATTCTGTCTCGGGCAGCCGATCTGTGCCAGTCGCAGGGGAGTTCGAAGAAAGCGATCGATTTCTACAAACTCATGATCAAGGCTGATGCCGCGTGTGAGGAGGCTTATCAAAAACTGATGTCGATATATTTCAGCCGCGGAATGCGCGCCGAGGCTGTCAAAATGTATGAAGAATGCCGAAATGCTCTCCAAACCACGCTCGGGGTCAAGCCCTCCAATCTCACTAATTCCATATACAGAAGAATCTCCGAACAGCCCTGACGTTCCTCTTTTGTGCCAATTACTCAAAATAAGGCTAAAAACCTCGACTATTTACATGACTCAGGTCGGAAGCAAGAGGGTAAATGACTTCGCCTCTAACCATTGGTGTTCCGAATACGACTGCATATCGGGTATTGAAGAATTCCCATCCAGCTATCAGGGCTGCAGAACTACAGTAGCTTCAGTGTACCTGCAGCCCGGCGCCCAACAGCATACGAGAAGGTACTGTGAATGTGCAGCAGCAACCCCTATCGGACACCATACTGCAATGGATCTGGAAGTAGGTTTTATCCTGGTCACAAGCTTTCTGCCTGCTCCGGAAACCAACCATATGGTTAAAGTACACCCGCTTGGACATTGCGATAGCCGAATATGCAAAATATTTCTAAAAATCCATGTATCGAGATAAATATCGAGGGGATAAGCCGTCCATAATTCAAGGGTTGGGTCCCCAATAACATGGTACATTGCTGTCAATCTCTGAATTTCAGGGGCAGTAAATTGGGCACGGTCGCTGTCGGGCATCTGAACCGGAATTGTCCTACTTGCAACCAGCGCCATAAAAGCTTTGGCGTATTCCAGAATATCGCCAAGCCTTCCCCACTCAACCGGGCAGCTTACACTTCCTGGCGAAGGCGGAACGATTCCCCCGAACGTCCCATCATAGAGTGCCTTTATGAAATAGTTATTCAGGACCTCGTTTGAGTATGTAGTTGAGGCTATCAGGGATGCAGCCGCGCATTTTTTCAGGCAAGCTTCCGCCAGACAATCCCTTGCCGCCAGGTCGAAATTGCCGCAGCAGCAATTGACAAAGAAGAAAACTGAACAAGCGCTGCCTGTAATCTGCGTCAGCGCTGGAATATTGAACTTGGGTCCTTCCCAGCCATTTTCATTTCCATGGCCCCTGTGGGAAATGAGCAAACGGCCCTCATTGATTGCCCTTATGACCTTTCCAACAACTTGATCTGCCGGATAGTATACAAAAGGAACGTGGGGCTGGCCTTGTGTCGGGTATTCTTCCGCAATCCTATCCACTTTGTAGCCAAAGGGCGCATTTTGGAAATGCTGATAAAGCTCATCCATTGCCAGTAATCTCTGTTTGCCTTCAGCATCTTTTTCGTCTATCGGACTTTCCGCAACGACTGTAAGATTCTCGTAATGCTGCAAATCCAGAGGCGGTTGTTTTTCATACGCGATCAGCATTTGGACTACGTTGTGCGCATCCTGCTCCGTAGAAACAGGAATTCGTCCGATAAGCAGTTCCGGTTCCCACATATCAGGGGAAACAGGCCTTGGTCCGGTCGGCTTCGAGTAGCAGTAATCAGAAGCTGCCGAGTAGATTGTCTTCGATTCAATCGAGTCGGTGTCTCCCAAAAGTAAGACATAGCGCAATCTTGAGAGAACTCCTATCCTGCGGTTGAGAAAACTTATAATTGCATCCGAATTCTTATTTCCGCGGACCGGGACGTTCTCTTGGGTGATCAGATCAGATACCGATATCGTGTCCGTAACCATACCCCTCGAATTCTTCCAATCGGCAAGCTCTTGAGCGGGGCCCGCGAGGGCGTCGGAATATATGATAAAGAACTGCGGCCCCAGTCGGCGAAAGTACTTCGGTCTGGGCACGATGCCGAAACGTTCCTCGATGCCCGGATCAGGATTCAGGAACAAATTGTCGAATGCTTTCCTCTGCCCCGGGTCTCCCGGGTATGCCTCAGGGGGGTCTTTGGATTCGTATGTAAATCTCACCTTTACTCTGACTTCACCATAGCCGAAAAGCGTCCTTTTTGCCGGATAGTATTGAAATGGCGTGACATGCAAAATGAGGGCTCGGTAGCCGTCAACGTAGAGGGGGCCGTCAACTCTGACCATCCTGCCGTCGGGAGGATACGGATCAGCCAACGAGTAGACGCCGTTTTCTCCTCCGTCGAATTCGGTTTCCTTTTGTTGATCAGGGAGCGTTATCCCGGTCTGCGCAGGAGAAACAAATATATCCGACAGGATGACCGGCTTTCCGATCAACTCGGTTTCACACGTGAATTCGCAGTTTCTCGGGATCTGGAGATACCTGCCGAGTGACGGCAGCATTGGTTTGCCGCTCTCGAATAGAATCCCGGTCGAGTCGATGCTCACGTGCTGGAATGTGACCGGTTTACCTTCTAAATAAAGGGCTTCGTCAGTAACGTAGAAGCCGGAGAATATATAATCAATATCGATGAAACACTCTTTATCATCATGATTCTCGTGCACGGATACAATCGGTCTTTCCGTGTGATCCTCTAATTTATATCCCGCCGGTAAGTTTTCAGGATCGAGTGAATGAAATTGCGCCATGGTCGCCTCCGCCAGAGGTGTTTAAGCAAACAGGTGTGCTTTGGTTGGATTTAGTAGTGGGTCCAGGAGATTTTCACCCCTCACGTGTTTTTCCGTTCACTGCTCAGTGTTCACTCTAACGGAGGGAGTTTTTTCTCTTTACCCTTCACTCTTCACGTAGTTTACCCGGAGAATCAGGGAAGGAGACCACCCGTCTCCCTCCCCCTCAGTTTCTTAACCAATGATGCGCAATTCAGCGGCAAGCAAAGGGCACTCCACCAGGCGCTTTGGTCTAGGGATATTTGCAGTACCATTGCCCATTGTAAAAATAACATCCGGACGGGGATGACGGCGGCAGTGCGTAAAGTTTCCACCCCGCCATATTGGGAACAGGGTCTGAGTTGGGATGTTTGGCAAGCGTTTTGCCGCCCAGGGTCACGCTTTGGATCTCGCCGGCTCCATTCAGAACGATACTGTACTCGAACAGTTCCGCTCCCTTGTCCTCAGGTATTATCGGCTCTAAGTTCTTGACCATCGCCTTCTCCTTTCACTCGTTTGTGGGTAAAAGAAATCTACAAATATTCCCGTTCCAGTGTGTGCGCGGATCTCCTTTCCACCTGTTGAGGGATAGTTGACATCAACAGGCCGCTACCAACCACTTCCAACCACTTGGCCGGCCGAATTGTTCACAGGGGCTGGCTTTTCAAAACCATGGATGCCGCCCCCTCCTGTTCCCTAAAATGAGAGCGTCCACCTTCCCATCAGAAGTCTTCTCGGAGTGATCTGAGGGTTGTTCGGATCGGTGTCTTGAAAGTGAAAACTCTCATCAAAAAGATTTTTTGCCACCAATTCGATCAGGCCCAATCTTTTCGGCAGCCTGAAGCCAATTGAAGCGTCCAGCACAATGAACTGACTGTCCCCTGTAAAGACCGGATCATTGGGTTCAACACGGAAAGAACCGTCCTGAGAGACAAAGGTTGGCCTTACTTGTGCGAAGAAACCACTTGGATGAAAATAACTGACGCCGAGTCCGAATCTATGCGTTTCAAGCCTGTCTATTCCAAAAGCCGGCAGCTCAGGGCCGAATTTCGTAACCTCGTACTGATATTCCGGGCCGATTGCAAACCTGGGATGGGGTGCCCAGTAGAAATAAAAACGTATGAGTCTTTCTTCACTCTTGAGGAGGACATTGTCAAAAGGCGGAATATAATTGGCCGAGGGGATATCCAGTTCCCGTTTTGAGAGTTCAACGCCTGTAAAGAGCTTTTCCGTCAGTTTCTGGTCCAGCCCGATTCCATACCGCCAGGCATCCGTTGCATTGTTGTCATCGAAGAACTGGTTGAATCCGGCCACCTGCGTGGGCTCAACTGTCTGATCCGTTAGAAGTGTCCTTTTGAGCGTCCTGAAAGCCGCGGCTCGGAAAGTGGTCCCTTCAAGAGGTGTCCAGGTGACACCGAATTTAGGATTTGCCTGTTGCACGTCGAGATCGAGGGGGCCGCCCTTGAAGAAATCGCCGCTGACTCCGGCAGTCCAGACGAACTTATCGGGAAAATTCCAATGGGTGTACAGATAGAGATTGGTATGCTTTACTGTGGAATCGAAAAGGAATGGTTCATCAAAAATTGTGGTGAGTTCCTGTGTATGGATGTCAAAGTACCCGCCCCCGAGTACCATGTTGAAGCGCTCAGATCTAAACAGGTGCTGGATTTCTGTGCCGGATCCGGTTTGATCGGTACTTACGCTCACCGGAAAAGGAAAATCAAATTTCAGACCGGGTTTTGCACCAAGATACATAAAAGAGCCGATCAGGTCCGATCCCGGGGCAAAAGCATGATGGAACCCGAACCGGAACATCTCGCGATTGTCGGTCTCCCTGTTCGTCACATCAGGATCATTGAAGGGCACGGGGTCGAAGAGAAGCCGCAGCTGCCCGAGTTTTGAGTCCTTGTGCCTCACCTCGGCCTGGACGCTCGTGCCCGGAGCGATGCTGTACTGCATGAAGGCATTGTAGATATTGTGGCTTTGATCGTTGTTTTCCCGAAATCCATCGGTTTGCTGATGAAACTGCCCCAGGCTGTAGGAAAGTCCTTCCACGATGCCGGAATGGACGACAGAATCCGAGAAGGTACCTCTTTCCCCTGCCGATCCCGATATCAGCATCGAAAGCTGATTGCGTGCAAAAAGCGTCGTATACTCGTTATACGAAGGATCACGAGGCCCCAGGCCGTTTAGCAGAAAGCGGTTGCTTTCCGCCTGCTGAGGTTGGATGGGCATTATGTTGATAGGCTGCAGCAGTTGAGACTGGAGCAGTTCGCTGACCCTGGCAATGTCATGGCGCGGGAAGAAAAAGAAGGAATCAGCCAGGAATCTGTGGGCAGAGTAATTCGCCGGATCCCGGTCGAGCGACTTCGAGCCTTCAATAAGCGCAAGCCAATTGAATCCGAGATCCTCATAAATGCGGGCAAGGCTCACGCTGCGGGCGGCGAGGTCTTCATCCAGAAGAAGGCGAGATCTGTACACCGCCCGATTGTCGTTGAGTGCGATCGATTTTTGCAGGTCTTCGAGCGCCTCGACGGGACGGTTTACGGTCTGTTTTCGGATTGCGTCATAGAACCAGGGTGTCGGGTCGAGCGGGTCAAGTTCTTTTGCTCGCGACAACTGGGCAGCGGCTTTTTTGTCATCCTTCTCCTCGAAATATGCCTTTCCAAGGTAGCTTCTGATAAGGGAGTTGTCCGGGTCGAGCATGGCTGCTATTGCAATTTCGACTCGGCCCTCCCGCAACTTGCCGTCACGAATGAGTGCAAGTCCAAGCCCAAGGCGCGGCAGAGGATCGCCCTGATCGAGCCCGATCGCTTTGTTAAATGCTGCCGTCGCCTTGCTGATTTTAATCTGTGTGAGATAGGCAAATCCCAGGACGGTCTGCGTTCTGGTCAGATTGGCGTTCAAATTTGCTGCTTTTTGTGCAGCATCGAGTGCTTTGCCCAGTTCGCCTTTCGATAGCCTCAATTCGGCAATTCGCGCCCACACAAGGGCGGCCGCCGGGTCGATCTCCACACCCCTGTTCAAGCTGGACAATGCTCCATCGAGATCGAACCGGGCCTGCCGGGCATAGGAAAGTGCAACCAGAGGCGCTGTGGACGCAGGGCTTATCTCAGTAGCCTTTACGGCAAGAGCCAGTGCTTCGTCCTTCCGGTTCTGGGCCAGAGCGATAATAGACTCCAGCGCTATTGCGTACCCATATCCCGGGTTGATGTTTCTTGCTTTTTTCAGATCTTCTGAAGCCTCTGAAACCCGCCCCACTGAAAGCAGCAATAGTGCACGATAGCAATAGAAAGCGGCATCATCATATTCTGCCGGGACACTTTGCAGATAAAAGAACGCGCCTTTCAAATCTCCTTTGTTGTAAGCTTCCATGGATTTGGCCAACGCTGCGGCGGCAGGGCCGCTTCCTGATGCTATAGCAGCCAGATCGCGGTCGGGGATTGGGGGATAATAAAGGGCCCACTGGACGGCATCTCTGGGTCGGGCGACAATCTTACTGACAGGGGGGGCGCCACTTCCGGCCACGGCCGAATCCCCTTTCACAAGAGCCAATTTCCCGTACTTGTTCTCCGCGCTGATTTTACCTTCGTACACCGTAAGCGATGTTTCTGCCGCTCCCACCTTGATCAGGAATTCCGTGCCCTCTATATTGCCGTTCACAAAGGGCGTAAATACCCGCAGGCCAAAAGGAAATCGACTCAAAAACAAGGCGATTCCGGTAACGAGATCGATATCGACGGCGCGCTCCTTCTCCTGAGCGAGGAGTGTGAGTGTTGTGTTCTGATCGAGCCGTACTATCGCCTCATTTTGCAGCACGATCGCCGCCCTGCTATTTTTTCGAACATGGACCGTATCTCCCGAGCACAGGGTATCTCCGAGTTGTATGTCGATCCATCGGTTTTCCCCTGCTCGCCTCGCCTCCACCGTCCCCTGGACGGAAACAACCCTGGCCATCCAGTTTTCACAGGTTTCAGCAGCCGGGAGCATGTCCGGAAGAACAAATAGCGCGATTGTAAGCAGATAAAACAAGCATAAAGCTGCACGAAATAGAAGGCTGCCCCGCATTCCTCGCCCTCCTGAGAATTTTGAGATGACTAATGAAACCGTTGCTATTCAGCCAAAGATGTTATTTCTGAAGGTGCAAAACCCCGTCCCATACTGCCATCGGGGGACTATTCCTGTATTCCCGGCATTTCTTTAGATAGAAGTTCGATGGTCCATCCTTGACGAGGATTTGAAGGCTTTTACTGAAAAGCCCCTCTGCCTCGTCCCACGAACACCTGACAAACGCATTCAATGCATCGGAAAAAATAGAGCAGAGATTTTTTTGGGCTTTAGTCGCCCGCTCAATGAGGCATATAAGCTCATAAATTCTGACCGGATTCTCTTTCCCTTTAAATACAAAAGAGCCGAGTTCACGAGCAAGAAAATCGGGGAGTTCCTTTATCACGGGCTCGGAAACCAGCAACCGAGTCCCCAGGGTCTTGTTCAGGTTTTCTATACGTGAGGCTGTATTGACTACATCTCCCACGGGCCTGTATTCGTAATGGCCAATTCCACCAAGGTTTCCAAGCACCAATTGACCGAAATGGAGCCCAATACGGGTGTACAGTTTTTCCGAACCGGTTCCGGAATTGAAGATCTCAATGTCTCCAACGATACCCAGGGCCGCAAGGCAGGCATTCCGCCGCAAGTCTTCAGAGGGGCTGTTTCCAGCCCACACTGCCAGCATCGAATCCCCAACCACATTCGAAACCGTCCCTGCATGTTCTTCCACCGGCCTGAACATGGCCTGATAATAGCCGTTTAGAAATCGAGCCAAATCATCGGGCGCCATTTTCTCAGCCAAAGAGGTATAGTTCTCGCCGTCGGTTATAATGACCGATCCATAGACCGTCTGCTGCATCGGCGCCAGTGAGTTGGAGCTTCTGACGTTCTTTGTAAGTTGGTGTATCACGGTATCCGGAAGATAGAACCCGAAAGCCTTTTTCAGGCTTTTTCGCTGTCTCTCTGTCTGAAGGTATTTGTAGACAAGCCCGCTGAGCAACCCCGGTAAGGCTACGACAGTAAAGGGGACTACCAACGGCATCCAGATTGCGTGCCTGGTAAACAGGGCGCAGGCAAGTGCCGTGTAAATCAGTGCGAGGCCAAAGCTGAATCCTGTTGAAACCACCATGGAGAAGCTAAAACTGACTCCCCCGATTATCAGGCCGGCAAGGAAAGCAATCGACAGGAATATATAAACCGGCGCCGGCTTTATCGAACTGCGGTCGAGAAGATTGGAAAAGGCCGTTGCTGCGATTTCGACCCCGCTCAAATCGGTACCATCGGGTTGCGAAAAAACCGTGTTAAAGCTGTCACGCAAATCTGTGCGATCCAGATGGGATAGACCGATGAACACAGCTTTACCTTTGAGGTCAGGCAAGTCATTCAATGCTGCAGGTTCCGCCAGAACACGTGCCAGAGGCATCGTCGGGAATGTCCCCGGCGGACCGTAAAAGTTCAGGTAAATGCTGTCAGGTAATGCGTAGGAATCAATAAGGGCTTCAATGACCTGTAGTTTACCGCCGGTAAATCCGGGAGACTGTCCGGAAATGTTTTCCGCTCGAATTGCCTCGGAAACCGATGGAGTCTTTTCAAAGAGTGTCCGCAAAGAAGCGATTATTTCACTCCAATTTCCCGACGCGGAAATCGATCCACCATCGGCAGGCAGCCATTCGAGAGTACTTCCACATACTTTGCGAACAGCCAGTGCAAAACCTTCGAAGCCCTCCGCTGCGAAAACATTAAAGGACACCAGGGGTAAAGTGGGTTCAGAACCTCCCTTGAATAGCCAGACTTGGTTAAGACGAATCGGAATTTTGGGGAGTGGGAATGGTGCCGATGCAGCGGCCGACTTGACCAGGCAGTCGGTTGGAGGTGTTATCTTCTCCAGGTAAACCGGATCCGACCGGCCCGGAAGAGATACCGTTTGCTTCTTTATTTGCCCGCAAAGCACAACATTTCCAGCTTTTCCGATTGCATCGCTAAAGCCGGCGTCACCCTCATCGAGATTTGGATCGCCAAAGTAAACATCAAAAACTATTACGGCAGCGCCCTTCTGAGACAGCAAATCGACCAGTTCGCCATGCACCCGCCGGTTCCATTTTACCGGATTGGAAGGAAGACCCAGGGCTTCGGAAGATGCCGGGTCCAGTCCAATTATCACCACCTGGTCAGGTGGAGGCCTTACTCCGCGCAATCCGAACAACAACTTCAGCCCAAAATGTTCCTCGATTTCGATACCATAAGGAGTAAGGCTAAATACGAGTCCGAAGAAGCCAAGAATCATACCTGCAAGCAGGGCGATCTTATAGTCGTGCGCCATTGGCTTCTTCTCCTGAAAGAAAATGGGAGATTAAGCAGCGAAGCAAGAATTGTTACCTGGAACAATCAATACTATTCAGATCAAATTTGCTGTGAAGAAAGGTTTTATTCTGTAAGAATTGTTACTAACTAATCTAATCGGACGAGTAAGCATTTGTATAGCACATAGACTTCGGATCTCAAAACAAATTAGCCTTGGAAATACTAGATGGTATGAAGAAGGTGATGCCAAAAGCGACAGTACAACCATTTACAGGTCTTACGTCACCTGGTGGATACCAAATTTAAACATATGGCTCAAATTGATTTTGCCTGCGATGTTCCAAAAGGTTTGACTGTTTCATTTGGCTGTAGACCCTATGCGATATTCATCGGGAAACGGCATAATTCCACCAGAACAATTTTTCAATTGCTAATTTAATTCGCGAATTACGCAAATTTAAAACGTGCACACCCGTGGTTGACCGCATTGTGCTCGGATCCATATCAATAATTTATTGATCCATCATGACAGGATTTTTTGGCGCGTCTCGAATAGAGTGAAACGAGCGTTATTCATGTTTTGACATAGCGATCCGATATGACCAAAACACACCGTATGAATCATCTCTATCCCAGGATTGGCAAGCTGGATCTGTAAACAGTTCCGGACTGTCCTTTTTTACCTTTTTGTAACCTGCAGCATGTATTGTTTTCAGCAAATAGTGGAGACCGGTTGTCCTGAAACGGACATAAGAGTTGCAGCTTCCAATCCGTTTTCCGCTTCGGGACGATGTTTTGGACCAGAGACAGAAAGACTACTTCTGCAAACCTCTCGGCTGAGGAGGCAGGCGATGGCAAATCCGAGGGTACTATTCATAGATGACGAGTTGGCGCTCGTAAATAACCTTTCCCAACTACTACGTTTAATGGGTTACCAGACCGGGGTTGCCATTGATGGAGAGCAAGGCCTCAGGGCTATAAGAACTGGGGCCTTCGACGTTGTGGTTCTCGATATGAGAATGCCCCGCCTCTCGGGAATGGGTGTTCTGCGCGCCTTAGACGGGGTTGAGGGCGCTCCCGAGATCATTGTAATGACGGGTTTCGGCACCATCCAAAATGGATTGGAAAGTCTAAGTCACGGTGCTTTTGATTACGTTTCGAAGCCTGTGAACATCAAGAATCTCGTTGAAAAAATAACGGCGGCGTGGGAGAGAAAAATTAAAAGGAACCCGGCTCCACTTAGTCAAAATGGAAATAATTCAAATGGTTGATTGCAGCTTTAAGGGGTCATAGCGGAACTCGACCTGTTGAATACTGCTCTGTTTGGACGAACTCGGCGTTCTTCCTATCGACGGCGGCGCGGATCTGCTCTTCCAGATCATAGGCCCGGCTATTAACAAGGAACCATGGTGAACGCTTCGAACAGAGCGTGCAAAGATCGGCCGGGAATCTTCAATAACGATTCGATCGTTACCTCGACCATTCTTGACCGGATCCTTCACACCATACAGAGGCGATTGCGATTGAGGGAAAAAAGCTATCGAATGAAGGGTGAAATGGAATTTCTGGAACGCTATTGACAATGCCACAGATTTTGGAGAGCTTCGGACCGGCGATTCGATAACAAAGCATTTTCAAATCACCTTTTTTGCTACACTTTCACGGAGCCGGTAACAACCAGATTACGAGATCTTGCCACTGTATTGAGTTTTTCCGAAACCATGATGCAACAAATATGATTGAGATGTTAGAACTTTTCCGGGGTTGTTCATTGAACTAATGTGCCCTTCACCGGCGGGAACGGAGCGCAGCGGAGTTCCCGTCCGAATGCAAGAGGCTCTTTAGACGTTTTTCGAGCCAAGAACATCTTCATGAAGAACCGCAACAAAGCTTTTTATTTGTTCCAATTAAAATTGATTGTGATCGATCTTGTCTATTTGCGCGATGCCTTGCTCTTTACCCGATCCGGTTCGGAACCGACCGAGGCAGCAGCCCTTTTGATTTAAGGTTAGTCTTAGCAGCACTGTTCACAGGGGTATTCCACTTTTGATTTGGCTATGCAACTTAACCAAACTTCATTCTTAACTTAGAAAACAAATTGCATTTAAAGGAATATTTTTCGCAGAAATACGGACAATAGGTTGTTTTGCAAATCGAATGGGTACGCATAAGCCTAACAGTGTTAGATAGTATGTTACCCAAAACTAAAGGAGTTGAACATAGCCCAACAGTCCCATCAGGATCAATCTTGACAAATTTGTATCCGGCATTGCAACCTCGACCTCGATAATCTTTGATACCAACTAAAAACATACGATCCAGGAACATGTTAATAGTTGGAGGTGATTCCATATTATTAAGCATGAACCTATACTGTTCTTGAGCTGTACGCATATACTGATAAAGCTGACGTTTATGATCTTCACAGTATCCTGTTGGATATTGTTTCTTGTCATAAAATCCACGTATGATCTTAGGAATAATGTATAAACCTTTGGTGCCAAAATACTCAGCAATGTTCGGGAAGTCATCGATCACGCTTGGCGTCATGACTAATGACACTAATACATTAAAATGTGCGTTTTTCAGTACATGCACATGCTCAATAAACTTATCTAAGGAATGTCTCTTTTGTCTCTCTTCAAAATGAATGGCAGCATTGATAAAATTCACTCGGGTTGGGTCAATACTGTTTGCAAAATTTAAGATACATTGATTTGAGAGATTAGAATTTATCGATAAATAATGATTCTGACTCAATTCGCGACACAGATCGACAAACCCTGGGTATAAAGTGGGTTCACCTCCTGTAATATGCAGCAGCCAGGTCTTACCTGTATCGTCAAACCCTTTCCTCCATTGGGTATGAGTCCCATGAATCTCTGTTTTTGAATCTCTGATATCGTACGAAAAACAGTATCCACAACGGAAATTACAAGTGTGCAGAAGAAGCCAATCAGCCTCTACATCATATTTCATGAGACATACCTCAATAAATTATGAAGACACTGCCATTCAATTATAAAGAGAGGAATTAATCGTATTTTTCGATGAGAGCCTCATTCATATACTCTACACGTCACCCAACAGGTAACGCAAGTGCATTTTCAAAAGAAGGGGGTTGAACATGCCCGGTGCCGGACGCCGTTTCAAATGCCGCATACATAAAGGACGTGGGTATTCGACATCGTCCCCTAAATAGATCCTGTTGCTGCTGCCTTCATCCGTGTTCACCCGTGTCCATCCGTGTCACAAAATGTTTTGGTTCCCGGCAGCCGTTTTGAATCTTTCGGGGCAAAAACAACGTTCCAGTCGGAGAAAGTCCCCGCATTGACAGCCCCCCTTGAACATTATTAAACACGACCCAATCCCCCGCCGGCCACTGTGCAAACATGATCCGCGCCCACTACTTGCCGGGGCAGGTATACTACGATCATGACCGAGAGTCGGTTAAACGCACGGAGCGTCACTTTTGATGTGGACGGCAATACGAAAAAGTGAGTATATAGGTGGGTTTCCCAAGGCAGCTATGAGACTGATGAATACGCCGGATCCGAAGGTAATACTGATAAAGATATGAAAAAGCACCTGTTTGTTTTCGGGACGCGGCCTGAAGCCATTAAACTGGCGCCGCTGGTCTATGAGTGTCGGAAGCGAAGCAACGAACTGGATGCCCGGGTCTGCGTCACGGCGCAGCACAGGGAAATGCTGGACGAAGTGCTCAATTTTTTCCGCATAAAACCCCACTACGACCTCAATCTCATGGCGCCCAACCAGTCCCTGTTCGATATAACCGTCAACGGGCTGAGGGGTCTTCAGGGTGTAATCGACGAATACGGCCCGGATAATATTTTCGTCCAGGGAGATACCACCTCGGCTTTTGCCGGCGCTCTTGCCGGGTTTTATACCAGGACCAGGGTGTCCCACGTGGAGGCCGGGCTGAGGAGCGCCAACAAGTTTTCTCCCTATCCCGAGGAAATGAACCGGATTCTGGCCGGACACCTTGCCGACTTTCATTTCGCTCCCACTAAAACCGCAGCCCGAAACCTTCTGAGCGAGAACATCAGGGAAAATGTCTGGGTCGTCGGCAATACGGTTATAGACGCCCTTTTTCTGGGGCTCGAAAGCCTGTCCGACGCGGAGGCTGAGAAGCATTTGCGGTTCTTCGATTTTGTGGATTTCTCCAGGCGGGTCATTCTGGTTACGTGCCACAGGCGGGAGAGCTTTGGGAAACCCTTTGAAAACATATGCCATGCGCTCAAGGAATTAGCCGAGAGTTTCACCGATGTTGAAATCGTCTACCCGGTCCACCTGAACCCCAATGTTACCGGACCGGCCTACGATATACTGGGGAACAGCAGGAACATCCGGCTAATCAAACCCCTCACCTATGCCCAGTTGATTCTGCTGATGAAGCGGTCCCATTTCGTCCTGACCGATTCCGGAGGCATTCAGGAAGAAGCCCCCTCGCTGGGCAAGCCCGTATTGGTTATGAGGGACGTGACCGAGAGGACTGAGGGAATAGAGGCCGGAACGGCCAGGCTTGTGGGCACGAGCAAAGAGACGATCCTCAAGGAAGCTTCCAGGCTTCTGACGGACGTCCCTGCCTATGAAGCGATGTCAAAGGCCGTCAATCCCTACGGGGACGGCACGGCCTGCCGGCAAATCATGGACATAATCGGAAAGGTTCTGTAGCGAATCCTTCGTCCGGGGAATGCGAATTTTCGAAAGTCGGGAGTTTGTATGTCGTTAGATCGCAAAAAGGTGTTTCCCTCCGTTCGTTTTCTCCGGGTGAGTTGCCTGGTGGTCGCTTTACTGGCTCTCTTTACGGCCTTCCCGCAAAGTCTTTTTGCACAAAAAACCGCCCCCCGGCAGGAAGCAGGCGGCAGCTCGGAACCGGTGACCAAATCTGTGCTGGTCATTTACGAAGGAAACGACGCAGACACCAATATGGTACGCGGAGAGGCCCGGCAACTGAGCACCCTGCTCGGTCATTTCCATGCCAACGTGACCCTCAAAAGCGCCGATAGTTACCAGCCCGGGGAAATGGAACAATTCGATGTTGCCTGTTTCATGGGGTCCAGCGAAATATGTGTTCCCCCCACGGCGGTGATGAAGGACATCGCCGAGCGAACCTCCAAGACGTTCCTCTGGCTGAATACCGGGATGTTTGCCTTTAACGAGAAGTTCCCCACTTCCGAACGCCTTGGGTTCGAGCCGCTCCACGAGGAACAGAAAAGCAAATTCACCCTGATCCGGCATGAAAACGACGGCTTCACGAGAGGGGAAGCGGGTATAACCCTTATTCGTATAACCGACCCGACACGATGTTCCGTCATCGCCACCGCCACCACCTCGACCCAAGAGCCGACGGTGCCCTACATAGTGCGAAGCGGTGAATTCTGGTACGTCGCCGATTCACCTTTTGCCTATGTAACGGAAACGGATCGCTATCTCCTCTTTGCCGACGTTCTGCACGATATTCTCAAAGAGGACCACTCTTCGAGCCACAGGGCGATCATCCGCATCGAAGACATCCATCCGATGGAAGATCCGGACCAGTTGCGCGCCATAGCCGATCTGCTGTATGCGGAAAAGGTCCCCTTCCTCGTGGCGCTCATTCCTTTCTACGTGGACCCGCAAGAGAATACCCGGGTAAGCCTTTCCGACAAGCCGGACTTCGTCGATGCTATCCGTTACATGGTTCGTCGCGGCGGAAGCGTGGTAATGCACGGCGTGACTCACCAGTACAAAGGGGTAACGGCCAACGACGTCGAGTTCTGGGATAGCGACGCGAACAAGCCCTTCAAGGATGTTACGGCCGATTCCGTTCGCAGGAAGATCGAATTGGGCCTGAGCGAGTGTTTTCGCAACGGGATTTACCCCGTCCTTTGGGAAACCCCTCACTATGCCGGATCCCAGTTGACTTACGACGTGGCGGCATCGATCTTCTCATCGGCCATGGAGCAGCGGTTCGCCATCGACGATAACGATTACAGCCAGTTTTTTCCCTACATCATCGAGCGTGACCTGCACGGACAGAGGATCTATCCGGAGAACCTCGGCTATATAGACTTCGATGAAAAGGACCCGAAGGTTGCCGCCAAACAGGTCAGCCAGATGCTCGAATTTGCCCGCAGGAACCTTGCCGTCAGAGACGGCTTCGCCTCGTGCTTCTACCATGCTTTCGTACCTTTGGATAACCTGCAGCGGTTGGTTCGAGGGTTCAAGAAAATGGGTTATGGCTTCCTGAACATGAAGAACGAAAGCAACCGCGTTGTCATGGAGGACAAGGCCATCGTAACCGGCAGCGCCACGGTGACGCTGAACCTCAAAGATCAGTATCTGCAGGAGACATACATCGGGCAGGAAGGCGACGTAGAGCGCAGAACTGTTCTGCCGGAGCGCACCACCGGAGAGATCGTTCGCAACGTGGCTCTGGCCCCCGGCCAGATGTATGTGGCAACCCCCACCGAATACAGGGAGCGCGAGCCGACGCTTACCTCGCGATGGAAACGGAAGGCGCAGGGGGTCTTCGACTACTTTTCATCTCAAAAAAAAAGTCCCAAGAATGCCAGGGTGGCCGTCGTATGGGATCCTGAGGCCACAGCGGGAGCCATGAACGACCAGAAGAGTTTCATGAACGTGTTCAAGTGGGTAGGCATGCCCGTGGATACGTTGCCCCCGGGGCAAATCAACTCTCTCGAAAAATACAATCTCATCGTCGTGCCCTACTCCGCCGTCGATCTGCTCAACGACGCCGAGATCGATACGCTTGCCGAGTGGGTGCAGAAGGGAGGGGCGTGCATTACGGACGGAAAGACGGAATTTGCCAAGGAACTGGGCATTGACTTCGCCAGTTCCGTCATTTCGGTCTCCCATGTGCGCGACAGGCTTTTCCCGGAAGAGAACATCCAATGGAGCGTTCCCGAGCCCCTGGAGAAGTTCGATACGGAACCCGACGACCAGATTCTGGCGGTGGATGGGGAAACGGATGCTCCCCTGGTCATGGGCAGGCGGTCCGGGGACGGAAAGTTCATTTATTTCGGATGCCGGTTCGATCCGTTGAGCGATGCCGGATACAGCCGTTTTCCCTACCTCATTCAATACGTCGGTCGCTTTCTGGAACTCTATCCCATTCTCAAACGGGATGCCCTGGAGCTCTTTTTCGATCCCGGCTTCCGCCACAACGTGAGCGTCGAGAATCTTGTGAAATACTGGGCGGCCAACGGAGTGCGGGTAATTCACGCCGCCGCGTGGCATCATTATCGGCAGTACACGTTCGACTATGAGAAACTGGTAGACTTGTGCCATGCCAACGGCATTCTCGTATATGCCTGGATCGAACCCCCCCAGGTGAGTCAGAAGTTCTGGGTGGATCATCCCGAATGGCGTGAAAAAAACTCGGAAGGGAAAGACGCCCGCCCATCCTGGCGCTACGCCATGAGTATGACCGATGAAGCCAGTTGGCGCGCCATGTACGAAGAATACAAATCTTTTCTGGAAAAGTTCGATTTCGATGGCGTGAATTTGGGGGAAATCTATTTCGAGTCGGGAGAAGAGGGCCCGGCCGATCCGCAGAACTATACCCCCATGCATCCATCGGCGCGCGCCGAGTTCCAGGGTCTGGCCGGATTCGATCCCGCCCTGCTTTTCAATTCATCGTCTCAGTACTACTGGAAGCGCAACAACGCCGCACTGCGGAAGTTCGAGGACTACCGGGTTGACAAGATGGTCCGGATCCATGAGAGCCTCCTCGGCATGGTCGAATCGCTTCGCGAGCAGCGCAAAGGTTTCGATGTGATGGTGACCTGCCTGGACAGTATCGGCAACCCGGGCCTGCGTTCCTCGCAGGCAATCGATATTTCGCGGGTCCTGGAGTTGAGAAAACACCACAAGTTTTCCGTCGTCGTGGAAGATCCTCAGTCGAGATGGTCTGAAGATCCCCGCCGCTACGAGGCCATCGCCGAGCAGTATCGTCAAATGCTGGGGGACGACTTGATGCTCGATCTGAACATCCTGTCGTTCCGCACCAAAGAAAAGCCCACCATGTTTCCCACCCTCGCGCAGGCGGGCACGGAAGTTTTCTCGCTTATTTCCGTCGCCTCCCGGCAGGCCGAGCGGGTAGTGGTATATGCGGAATCGAGTATAGGCCGCCAGGATTTTCCTTTGCTTTCCTTTGCGGCCGCCAGTCCCGCCAATATCGAACGCCTTGAAAAGGGCTTCAGGATTTCTTCCCCTTACTCGACTATCCTCCAACTGGGACAAAACCAGAGAATGATCTCGGTTGACGATAGTCCTCGCATGGCAGCGAAAGACGGTCGGTTCCTGATTCCCGCGGGAACGCACATAATAGGCACCAATGTTTTCGGCCAGACGTTTTCCACGGGCCTGCGGCAAGCCTTTCTTTGTTCCATCACGGGGAACCTGCTATATGAAAAAGAAAGTGAACGCGAACTTGAATTCGGATATAGTTCCGTTCCTCGTTGCTACGTTACGCTTGTGAAGGCCCCCCTGTCCATGTCCGTCGACGGCATCGAGGTCACGCCGCAAGTGATGAGGGGGACCGGTCGCTACGGTATCGCCCTTCCTCCGGGCAAGCACGACGTGCGCATCGTTACCAAGAATATGATTACCTACGGGCTCGACATGACCAGTTTGTTTTCCTCCTCTTTGATTGTAGTCTTCGGCTTCCTCTCGGTCGGCATACTGGTGCTGTTCTATCTGATCGTACGCACCCGGCTGAGAGCCGGACATTAAAGAGTTGAAAGGCGGAAGGGACATCTTTTTTGGCTCCACTGTTTGAAACCGACTTGAGTATTGTCTTTCTGATCGCGGTCATTCTGATCTGGTTCATGATTGCTTACCAGCTGGTGCTGACCGTTGCCGGCTTCTTTCACCAGATGCGCTCGATCAAAGAAAAGAAGCGTATCGATGCCATGAGCTTCGATTACCCGCCGGTGTCCATTCTCATTCCCGCCCACAACGAAGAAATTGTGATCGGAGCGACCCTGGACGCCATGCTGGCGCTGGACTATCCCGCGGACAGGCTTGAGATCGTCGTCATCAACGACGGTTCCACCGATTCGACCAGGGAGATCATCGAGGATTATGCTCGAAAAGACCCACGGGTAGTGCTCTACAATGTTCCCAAAGGCGAAGGGGGGAAAGGCAAGTCCCGCGCCCTCAACCTTGGTTTGCAGGCGGCCAGATCGAAATTCATCGCTATTTACGATGCGGACAACACCCCGGCGCCCGACGCCCTCAAATATCTGATAGCCCAGCTCCTGCTCCATCCGGAACTCGGAGCGGTGCTCGGGAAATTCCGAACGGTCAACAAAGACCGCACCCTCCTCACACGTTTCATCAATATTGAAACGTTGAGTTTCCAGTCGATTCTCCAGGCCGGGCGCTGGCGCCTTTTCAGGATCGCCACCCTGCCGGGAACGAATTTCGTGATCCGCAAGGAAGTGATAGACCAGGTAGGGGGCTGGGATGAGGATGCAATGACCGAGGATTCCGAGCTGAGTATTCGGATGTACCTCAATAAGTGGAGGATCAAGTTCATCCCGTACGCGCTCACCTACGAACAGGAACCCGAGCGTTGGGGCGTATGGATGCGGCAGCGCACGCGCTGGGTGAGGGGCAATAACTATGTGACCAAAAAGTTTCTGGGACGTTGGAAAGAGATCGGCAGCAAGCGCCTCAGAATGGAGATCCTATACCTGTTTTCAATGTATTACGTCTTCCTGGTAGCCATTATAACTTCCGATATTCTGTTCCTGCTCACTGCATCGGGCGTGGTTTCCATCCAACTGCCGGGGCCTTACAACATCGTCTGGGTGCTTGCCATTTTTCTCTTCTTTGCCGAAATCATGCTGGCCCTCTCCTATGACCGGGAGGACTCGTTCAAGGCCCTCTGTTTGATGGGACTGATGTACTTTACCTACTGCCAGCTCTGGATTTTCATTGTGGGCAGGGCCTTCTACCTGGACATCATCAAGAAGGAAAAGAGCACCTGGGTCAAGACCGTGCGCTTCGAAACCGAAAAGAAAATCCTCCTGCCTCCGTCCTGATTCAAAATGCTTCTGCAGAGGTCTCCAGGGACAAAAAAAGAGCCCCAGTCAGGGCTAGGGACTGGGGCCTTTTTCGAGTTGAAAAGGCGAGTATTTCGCCACTTGATATTATGCCACAGTCATTTGAAATGTCTACTTTTTTATTAACCGGCTAAACCAGAGTTCTCCGAAGTCTCGCCTTTCAGACCCCGTCATACCGCCCTCCCAGGGTGTTGCAGGTCACGCAACGTACCCAATAAAAAGAACTACTTGTATCAGGATATGAAACTCGGTATTCTTTACTGAAGAAGTCTTGAACAAGAATTAATCGGCTCTAAAATTTTTGCCAAAGTCGCTGAAGGCACTTCGAACATGAAGGCAACACGGACCTGAGGGACATCCATGGCCCTGCCCTTGTGCAAAACCGGACTGAACCGCGCTTCGCCATTTGGTTTTTCCTGTAATCGTTGTATCGGGTGTTGCCGGTATAAGAAAATCCAGCTCAATCCTTACGAGATTGCCCGCATGGCCCACAATCTGGGCATCTCCACAACCGGGTTCATCGCCACGTACACGGCTCACGGTGGGACAGTGCTGCAGACACGGGAGGATGGAACATGTATATTCCTCGACGCCGAAGGATGTGGAATCCATCCCGACCGCCCCCTCGTCTGCCGCCTCTATCCCCTCGGGCGATACGTCGATTATCTGGGGGTTGAGACCTTTTCGCAAGCCGTGCTCGAGGAAGGATGCCGGGGGGAGCTTAACGAAAGCGGCACGATAGAAAAATATCTGGAAGAGCAAGGCGCCCTTCCCTTCATGCACGCGGCAGATCTATACCTGAACCTGCTCTGGGATTTGCTGGATATTCTGAACGATCAGGAGCTTGAAGCTTCCGAATCCGAAACAGTCCTGGAAAAGGTGAGAGTCGTAACCAATGACGGCTGTGACGGAAACGAGCTTTTCCGGACCGATATGGACCTGGTTTTAGAGGAATACTGCAGGCAGTCCGCAATTCCGGTTCCCGAGGATATAGACGAAAGAATGGCAACGCATATCAAAGCCGTCCGCAAATGGGCGGGACAACCTTGAAAAGGAGACGCCGTTGACCAGAAATACAGAGCCCCCGGACGAAAAGAAAGCGACCGGCAATTCCTTCAGGAAGAACCTTGCCGTCGCCACTGTTGCCGCCTCCCTGGGCGTATCGCTCGGAGTCCCGGTAGGCGAAGTTCTCGCCGCAGGAAACAACCTGGGCAACCCACCCGGTTATTCGCGTCAGGACAAGCAAAACGTTGCATCGGAGAGCATGAAATCCAACCAGTACAAGTTCAGGCAGTCCGGGCAGTTCAAGGATACACAGAGACAATCATCGCAGTTCAAAGGGTCTCAAAACACAAGACAGTCATCTCAAATGAAAATCAATACTCCAAAGCAGGCATCACAAATAAAGATCAATACCCCGAAGCAATCGTCGCAGATCAAGCTCAATTCTCAAGGGAGTCAAAAGAAGAGATAGCAGGTCGGACAAAATTGCGGAAGTACATGGCGGACACCGGCCGGCACGTATCGGGACTTTACGGCGGCCACTTCGACCGGCCGCAAAACCCATTTCGCGAATCGCAAAAACATCGAGGAGTGGGGGGAAGCGATGCTCCCCCGCGCTTTCCCCTTTGAAAATCACTTATACTGAGTTGCGCTCAAGAACGATCCAAATAGCGTGGGGACCGGTGCCCCCCCACTCCCCCTGTGCCGCTCTGCGGCTTACCTGGCGCTTGCTGTGGCGCCCCGCAAAGGCAGCGGGGCAGGCACAGCAAGCGCCGAGCGATCGGCCCAAGAGGGCCGAAATCCGATGCAAGTGCCCGGAGGGCAACCTCTTCCACTTCGGCTGGGAATTAAATATCAACTTGAAAGCAACTATTTAGTATTAAAACCAACTGCTTCAACTTGCCGGCATATCAGGACTGCCGCCCTCCCGGCAGCGCTTTCGGTTCAGCCTTATTCGAGCCCCCGGAAAGAGGCAAACGGCGCCCACCATGGCGAGACTTCTCTTTCCCGCTTTTCCCGACCATCGAAAGCAGACTTTCCATCAGAGGTTCCATCTGCAATGCCTGGGCGCCCATCTGCTCGCCGGCCGCCGCGGACTTGTCGGCCGTACCCGAGTTGCCCTGGACGTGTTTATCCATCTCGGACACCGCACGGCTGATCTGCTCGATCCCCTGGGCCTGCTCGTTCGATGCAACGGCTATTTCATCCAGGAGTCCACCGACCTTCCCTGTTCCGTCTATGACCTTGCCGAAGTCGCCGCTGGTCTTGGCAACTATGGATGTTCCACGCTGAACCTTGATGACCGTGCTTTCGATAAGGTCGGCCGTATTTTTCGCGGCGCCCGCGGCTCGCATCGCAAGATTTCGGACCTCCTCCGCGACAACCGCGAACCCGGCTCCGGCTTCTCCGGCCCTTGCAGCCTCAACCGCCGCATTCAATGCAAGAAGATTGGTCTGAAAGGCAATCTCGTCGATCGTCTTTATGATCTTCTGGGTTTCTTCGCTCGCGGAAGAGATCTCCTGCATCGATACGGTAAGGTCCTTCATGGTGTCGGCGGCCTCGCCGGCAACCCTGACGGTTTCTCCCATCAGTTGCTTCGCCTTGTGCGTGCTGTCGGCATTCTGCCGCGTCATCGAGGCCATCTCTTCGAGCGAGGAGCCGATCTCTTCAACCGAGGCGGCCTGCTCGGAGGCGGCATTTGCCAGTTCCCGGCTGATCGAGGCGGCTTCTACAGACATTTCCCGAGATCTCGCGATGTGGTCCGAAAGCTTTTCGACGGTAACCTTCAGGGTGTTGCTGACCCGGCGGGTTAGAAGGCCTGTCATCAGCGCGGCCAGGAGGAGCGAGGCGAGCGCCCCGCAAAGCATGAAGGTGCGCATCCCGGTCAGGTGGCCTAAAAACTGCTTCCGCGTTTCTCCGAGTATGCTGTCGACACCCGAGTAATAGCTCCCGGATCCGATGAGCCACTCTGTGCCCGGGATCTTCTCGATATAGGCAAACTTCTTTTCGAGTTCGTTTGTCTGCGGGTTCTTGTAATCGTAGTCGAGGAATCCCTCTCCCCTGGTTTTGACTATTTCGACCATTTCCTTCAAAAGAAACTTGCCGGAAGGATCGGTCAGTTCCCAGCGGCTCTTGCCCTCCAGCGAACGCTCCGGAGGTAGCGCAATAGTCATTCCTTTCATGTCGTAGACGTAAAAGTAACCGGTTTTGGAGTACCACACTTTGCTGGTGTGTTCTCCCACCAGACGCCTCAACTCTTCCTCCGAAAGCTGCTTCGAATTGCCGCGGCTCAGTTCCCCCAGGCTCAGGGCCATCGTGTGGACAAGGTTTTGTACCTTGGCCTGTTCGACCTTCGTAATTGCCGCCTGCTCCTGTTCCGAAAGGTCCCGCAGGTAATAATCTACGGAAAGCATCAGCGTGGCGATAATAATCAGAAAGATGAGGACAGAGCCGTAAATCATTCTTGCGCCGATCGTGTTTCTAAAACGCATAGTGTTCACTCCCTAAGAAATTGACAAATGCAGTCCATGCCGCTCGAAGAGCAGGCGGGAAACGGCATGAACCACCCTCCTGTTTGCCATGGTTCGGGTACGGTGTTCCACCAGACCAAAAACCGGCAATCATCCATATCGACAGGATACTGAATGGACTTAAGGTCTATTCAGGAACAAATATCGTCGAGGAAATAGAGGAAGCAGGGAGCAATACAGTCATGAATGGAAACGGGGCAAACAGGGGAATAACATAGCAGGCGACGCGTTATGTACCGATGGCTTCTCTCCATTAAAACCAGTCCACCCCGGCCTGTATAGCCCCCAATGCTGCGATAGATTTGACCTAAGCGACGCAGCACGTACTGGATACTATCCGGCCTGCCGGGGCGGGGTTCCCAAGGCGGACCTTGGGAACCAGCGGTGTATTTCTCTAAAGCAAAGCATTGTGTATAGCCCTCCACCAGGCCGCAGTTTCACGGAAGTTGATTAACCGTTTCCTTGCTTTTTCATGTAAAACATTTTGCCGCTTGACTATGGTCGATTAATGGAGATATCTTAGTTAATACTATGAACTACTTTATCTCTCTCCAAAGGAGCCAAAGATGTCCATTATCAGACGGCACTGATAAAGGACATTGACGAAGCAAAACTGAACTTCCGCCACATGCCGACGGATTTTTAACGATCACAGGGAACGGATTCATCAACGTCGGCAATGATCTCCGGGCGACAGTCTTGATTTTAATCGCCTAAGTTGTTAATGATATTAACTAATATTCTTTTTTCGGGTGCGAACGGTATACTGATTTATTCATTTGATTTCCCGAGGTATTATCGTTTTTTTATGGAGGTTTGTTCAATGAGCAGGAAGCCGATCCGAAGAATCGCAATATTGGCTCTTGGCATATTCCTCGTGTGTACAGGTACAGCCTCGGCCGCTGGCGTGACGATGATCACCGGGGAGGAGTTGAAAGCTCTGCAGGACAGTAAGCCGATCATCCTCGATGTTCGTCCGACGCTGAGTTGGACCTTCAGCGGGTCCAAAATCAAGGGAGCCGTGCGTGAAGACCCGTCGAACGTGGAATCGTGGCAGCAGAAATACCCCAGGGATTCCCAGATCGTACTCTACTGCCAGACCGACGTCACCAGCTCGGGCGTGGCACGAAAGCTGGCGGCCGCTGGATTCCAAAAGATCTACGTGCTCAAAGGCGGCTGGAGCGCATGGTCCGAAGCCCATTATCCAACGGAGAAGAAATAGCAGATCTGTTTTGCCGCGGGGCCGCGGCTTATCGAATCCCCCCGCTCTTTCCATGTGGACGATGATTATCCGGCGGAGTTTTCTCCGCCGGTTCGCCACTCACCTTCAGCCGGTGTAAGGATACATGCGACAACAATGTGGCGCGATCTGATCCGGGAAAAGTGCAAACAGTGCAAAGCCTGCCGGAAGGAATGCGCTTTTCTTCAAAAATATGGAACGCCGGGCGCCATAGCCGGCGCGGACAAAAAAGGTGCTGTGCCGGCCCGGGACTGCAACCTTTGCGGCCTCTGCACCGCCATTTGTCCATTAGACCTTCAGCCGGCCGGCATGTTCCTGGAGATGCGCCATGGTGCCTATCTCGCCGAAGGCGGTAATCTTCGGGAATACTCCAGGATCCTGAATTTCGAAAAACGCGGGACTTCCGATCGCTACTCCCTGTGCGCCCTTCCCGATTGTTGCGACACCGTCTTTTTCCCGGGCTGTGCGCTTCCGGGAACTCGACCCGACAAGGTAATGAGACTTTTCGAGCAAATCCGGACCAAAATCCCGTCGCTTGGAATCGTTCTCGACTGCTGCACCAAGCCCTCGCACGATCTTGGGCGTAAGGACTATTTCGACCGTATGTTCGGGGAACTAAAAAACCGGCTGTTCCAAAACGGAGTGCGAAACGTGCTCGTCGCCTGTCCCAGTTGCCACCAGGTTTTCAGAGAACACGCCGGGGAGTTCCACCTGAGTACCGTCTATGAATTCCTAGCGGAAAAAGGCGTCCCCTATCTGGAAAAAGTCTCGGGAGAAGTGTCGATCCAGGATGCGTGCACGGTCAGGTTCGAATCGCCCATCCAGGACGCGGTCAGAACACTGATTGCAGGAACCGGCCTGAAGATAAAGGAAAGGCCCCACGCCAGGCAAAATACAATGTGCTGCGGAGAAGGAGGAGCCGCTGCCTTTGTCGCGCCGCATTTCGCAAACCGGTGGAGGGACCTGATAAAAGAGGAGGCCGAAGGCCGGATCCTTGTGGCTTACTGCGCCGGGTGTGCCTCCCGCCTGAACCGGGTGACGCCCACAATCCATCTGCTGGACTTGCTGTTCGAACCGGGCGCAGCCGTCTCGGGCAAAGTGAAAGCGTCCGGATGGCCCATTACCTACTGGAACAGGGTTCGCCTGAAAAACAGGTTCAAGAAACTTCTGACCGGGTCGGCGATGCCGGTGAGGACCTTCACATCATCGAATAGGGACGGATAGCCCCTTGTCCATTGCCACGACAATATCATCCCCTCACGCTCTTTTCCGCCGACAGCCCCGGCACAACCCCAGCAGTACTTTCAGCCGGAATCCGGCGAAGCCGCCACGCCACCGGTCCGGTTCGAAGGATAATTAAAACTTCCCCCCCGTTGAGTTGAGGCACGGTTTCCTGACCGTGCCGGCCTGCCGGATTTGATTTGAAGTTTCATAAAGCAGGTGGCCCGGATTCGTACCCGGCGCGTTAGCGCAAGAGCGCAGTGGAGGGCATGCGGTTCTAATATGCATTTGCGTTCAAGCTAATACTATAAAAGCGTGGGGGCGCATCCCCCACACCCCCTCGCCGCTTCGCGGCGAAAATCCTGGGGGGCGGGGGAATCATTCCCCCGCTCTTTTTTGCTTCATCGGCTCTCACCGCTATCGAACAACTCAGAGCGAATCCTGTCCCGTTCGCGATCGATTTGCTCGGACGTCGCACCCAACTGCAGGAGAATGAACTCCGTTATGGCCAACGCCACTTCGCCTTCTTCCGAGAAAACGGCGTCAGCCCCAGCCTGATGCAAGGCAGGCAAATCCCGAACGTAGTCGGTTCGAGCGAAAACCCGAATCCTCGGGTTCAACTCATGCACCTGACGGATCACCTCCTCACTTCCATGCATGCCCGAAGCACTTAGGATAAGAGCAATAGCGCGCTCCGCGCCGGCAGCCTTCAAGACATCCCGGTGAGTTGCGTCACCATAGACGGCAGGCATTCCCTCTGCCTGAAGGTGCAGGACGGTATCCAGGTTCAACTCGATAATTACCGGTTCGATCCGGCCTTCTCGAAGCAGTCGCGCTACGGTCCTGCCAACGGGACCGTAACCTACGACAATCGCCTGGTATTCAAACGAGGGGATAACATCGTTCGAACCGACTGCCATTACCCGCCGGTTCAAAAAGCGAGATATTCGGGGCAGGCGCCTGGCTCCGGCTTCCAGCAGGCCTATGGACCTGTAAAAAAGCGGATTCAGGCTAATTGAGATAATAGCGGCCGCCACCAGCACGTTGACGGCATCTTCGGGCAATATGCCCAGTTGCCTGCCGAGTGTGGCCAGGATGAACGAGAACTCGCCGATCTGAGCAAGGGCAATCGCGACTGCTAAGGCGATACGCAGGGGATATTTGAAAAGGAGGACTATTACGAGCGCGGCGATTGGTTTTCCCAGTAGAATAATTGCTAACATGGCAGCAACCAACCCCGGAGCCTCCAATAAGTACCTCGGATTGAAAAGCATTCCAATCGATACGAAGAACAGGACAGCGAAAGCATCACGCATCGGGAGGGCTTCAGATGCCGCCCTCAGGCTGAAGTTGGACCGTCCGACCACCATTCCCGCAAGGAAAGCCCCAAGGGCCATCGACGCGTCGAAGAGCATCGCAGATCCCACGGCAATACCGATAGCCACGACCAAAATGGAAAGTGTGAACAGTTCCCGCGAACGCGTGGCAGCCACCTTGCCAAGAAGCCGGAGAATAACCCGAGCGCCGACGAAATAGATGAACAGCACAAGAGTGCTCAGTTTCAGGATGGATTTTCCTAATGCAAGCAGGATCCCTCCCGGTTGGGCTTTTGCATCACCGAGTAATGCAGGGAGCAGTACCAGCGCCAGTACGGTGAACAGGTCCTCAACCACCAGCCAACCGACCGCAATATGGCCTGTTCTCGTATGCAGATCGCGGTTGTCCGCCAATACACGAATGAGGACAACCGTACTGGCAACCGAAATTGAAAGGCCGAAGACGAGTCCGGCCGACAGGCTCCAACCCCAAAGCAGGGCAACGATACAGCCCATGGAGGTGGCGGCCAGGATCTGACATATGGCCCCGGGGAGCGCCACGCGCTTTACCTCCATCAACTCCCTGATATGAAAATGCAGCCCGACACCGAACATGAGCAATATCACCCCGACCTCGGCCAACTGCTGCGCCAATTCCAGGTTGGCGACGAAACCGGGCGTATTCGGCCCGACTACAAGGCCAGCCAGCAGATATCCGACAATCGGGGATAATCTCAGTCGTTGGGTCACGTATCCCAGGATCAATGCGGCGGCCAGGCTTCCGGTCAGTGTCAGGATTAGATCCAGGTTATGCAAGTCATCTCCGGAGCAGTACAAAGTCGGCTTACACACATGGAAAGCCCTGCTGCCGTATGGGGAGGTTTTGGGCTTTCCAGTAGCTGTGATCAAAATAAGTCGCCGCGCGAAATAATTCAAAAAACAGACCGGCCTGTCCCTGCGGACGTCGAACCGGATCTCATACGGAGTTGCGTTCAAGAAGGACCCAAATAGCGTGGGGACCGGCGGCCCCCACACCCCCTGCGCCGCTCTGCGGCTTACTTGGCGCTTGCTGTGGCGCCCCGCAAAAGCACCGGGGCAGACACAGCAAGTGCCGAGCGATTTGCCCAAGAGGCCGAAATCTGGTGCGAGTGCCCGGTCGGGGGGGTAACCTCTTCCACCTCGGCAGGGGAAGTTAAATATCAACTTGAAAGCAACTTACAGGGCTGGGATTCGAGGCTGGACTTTATCAGATTTGCGCAGTCCGCGCTTCGGCAGGTTCTTTTGGCGGTCTGTGTACATAAGGGGCAATTGCCCCTTTTCCATCCAGGTTTATTTTGCTCTTTCCCGTTCGCTGGTGACGCAATAGATCCCATTTCCCTCAAACCCGGGTTTGAAGCAAAGATTGTCCGATATGCACTCTGCCCGACGACGGTCCCCTGCTTTCCAGCGATTGATCAGACCCGGCTCCCTGATAAATGGACGGCTCATTGAGATGAAATCAGCCAGACTGTCTTCCACCAACCGCTCAGCCACTCCGAAAGATCTGATTCCACCAACCGGCATCAACGGGATCTCAATTCTATTTCTGAATGCCTTGAGTTCCTCCAGGTGATAAGCTTCTTTATCCTCGGAGTTTATTCCGGCGCGGCTGGGGGACTTTCTCACATTTGTGAGCAGTCCGCCACTAAGCTCGATTGCATCCAGACCGGCATCGACCAGAAGGCACGCAGCTTCTATGGAATCCTCCAGGGTAAGTCCGCCGTCCCTGAAATCCCGGCAATTCATTTTGATCATCACCGGGTAGCTTGTGCCAACAGCATCCCGGATCGCATCCAGTATCTCGATATGGATTCGAGCGCGATTTGTAACTACCCCGCCATATTCATCCTCGCGTCTGTTGAAAAGAGGCGAGAGGAACTGACTAAGAAAATAGCCGTGGGCCGAGTGGATCTGTACCCCGTCAAATCCCGCTGATTTTGCTCTTTGTGCCGCATCGGCGAATGCCAAAACTATGTCACGAATGTCTTCGGTTGAAACCTGCTTTCGCGGTGATCGGGCAAGCCCCTCGTAATTCGAGACAACGAGCGGGGTCTGCCCGGTCAGATTTTCCGCCGCGAAATTCCCGGCATGAGCCAACTGCATCACAATTTTGCCGCCCGCCTCGTGAACCGAGTCGGTCAATCCTCGAAGGCTTGAAACAAGTTCATCCTTATCTATGCCAAGCTGCCACGGAGTTGCCTGTCCGTCGGAACGCACGTAAGCGTGGCTGGTGATGATAAGTCCGACTCCACCCCTGGCGAGTTCGGTCATCATTTTCGTCAGCTTTGGAGTGACTTCGCCCCCTTCTCCAGCCAGGCCCTCCCATGTTGCGGACCTGACGAACCGATTCGACAATTCCATTCCTTTTATCGTGACGCTTTCAAACAAGCTGCTCATACGCCTTCCTCTCATTTGGTTTCAATCCCGAAGCTTCTTTTTCAATTCCTCAGAAATTTCTTCGGGATGCATGAACCAACATAATTATTGATGTCGTTAATCGATTGTTGGTTATGGGTGACTATAAGTTTTGATGTTCCGTGGGCCAATATTTTTCCATTTTTGTCAAACATCTTTGCTTCACCGAGGCATATGGTTCTTCCCGATTTGATTCTCTGTCCTTTGATTATGACTTTTCCGTCAAGTGCCGGCGCAAGAAAATCCACTTTCAGGTCAATAGAGACTAATCCATTTCCCTCTGGAAGGTCGCAATACACACACCAATAGGCGGCGGAATCGATCAGTGATGCATATACGCCACCATGAAGGCCTCCAAATGGATTCATGTGGTTTCTCTGAATCTCGGCAGCAATTACTGAATAGCCAATGCCGATTTCGGTGACTACCATCGACATGTGTTGAAAAAAGGGGCTATCATTGACAGCTTTGATTACAGCCTTTAGATGTTCGGGATTTAGCTCAGGCAATGTCATTCCTCTAAGAATGGTAAGCAGTGAAAACATAAGGGAGTGGACTAGTCTTATTGCTCCAACCTGACAAGAAAAGATTGTATCTGTTCCCATTCCGTTTGGGAAAAGCGGCTTATGAATTCCTGGTTGGTCTCCTCAAAAAGCTTCGAAATCGGCTCTCTCCATTGATTTGCACGGGAGGCAAGATAGATCCGCAAGGAACGCCGGTCCTTCTTATCAGGTTTTCTTTCGATCCATCCGTCTTTTTCCAGGCGATCAAGAAGACCTGTAATTGTCGGGCGATCCTGGAAAGTTTTTTCTGCAAGCTCACTGGGCAACAATCCCTCATCCTCCATGATTGCAACGATTAGAAAAAATTGACCGTGAGTCAGTCCATATGAAGCAATCTTCTCGCGGTATGCCTTTGTGATCTTCCGCATGGTTTTGCCCAGTTTAAAGCATATGCAGTCTTGGAATAGCATCTGTGCATCCTTCTTTCGCATCGGCGCCATGATTTGATTAATATGCTAATAGTTAAAATGCAAACTATTTTTTTCCGGGCGCCGATCAGGACGCTACAGGGCACAACTTCTCCGGCCTGACTGAGAAAATCCGGCGAATGCACCATCCCGGCAAACTTCAGGAACTTTAAGAAAGAGGCAATACAAACACCAATGGGAACCCAATAGTGAAAGTGGCCCGAAAGGTGCTATCCGTAAAGTTTCGTAAAGTTTCAATGGTGTTCAGGGAGGGTTTGAAAATGGCTGAAAAAGGAACTCCGGCCGGCTCCGAGTATCTGCATTATGCCGGCCTGGCGCTCGTGGCGGAAAAGACCGGCAATTACGAAGAAGCGGCGAAGCAATGGCGTAAAGCTTCCGACGCATCATCGAAGCTGGACTCCGCCGTTTTGTATGAGGAAGCTGCAAAGAGGTGCGAGAGGAGATCGAAGGAGCAATTCGGAGTAAAGTAGAGGTCGCAGTGTAGTCAATTTGAACCAGTGGTGTAGGAATTTCCCTCCAGGGATTCAAAAACGGTGCCCCCGCCCAAAAAGCCGTGAAGTCCCGTCAGGGCCGGGACAAGCCGTCGCTGGATACAATTGGTCTGAAGATCACTGGAAGAGCCGGGGGAACAGGTGTACTCCGGCCAGTACGACAAAGATTGCAGCTACGAAATATTCTGTCGGCTGCCCCGTGCGAAAGAGCCGGAGGCTTATCTTTTGACCGGCGATGCCAATGCCCCTTGGAGTCAGAAAATCCCCGACGAGGTGGAGCACACCGGGCAGGAAGAAAGTCCAATACCTGAAGTGAAATGAAGCCAGTGCATGGTCGAAATGTAAGGAAACCCACGACCACCCGGGAAGAAATCGCGGAAAAAGCATCAGGGCAAGAAGGGGAATCAACCACAGCAGAAGCTCATGTGTGACCGTGCGATGGGCGAAAATTCGAACTCCGCCGATCGTCTCCAATCGATCCGGCAACGCCGCGGCGGCCATGCAATAGATAATCTCCGCAGCATGCAGATCCAGAAGGACCGCGCACGAACCTGCCGTGAGCATGTGATTGTGCCAGTTCAACGTTTGTCTCACTTTATGTGATCCGGCTTAAAAGACTTGCCGGGCGATTTCTGTTTGCAGGGTCTGCTGACGCAAACCCGTTTTTTGTACCCTGCGGTCCCGCTGGACAGAGTCTACCGAGCGGACGCAACAGCCTTGCATTTAGCGGGCCATAGCCGATCTTCGTGCGCATCAGGCAACTGGTTTGTCGTGAAAGCACCTGTATTCGCCGCCCGTGAAATGCAAGTATTTCAGGTTGGAAATCCGGGGGGCAATTCATCGGGGGAGGAATTGAAAAGGGAATTATGTCTGGAGGTTGGCTGAGGCAGGGGATAGGAGAGAGTGCTTCGTGTTTTCCCTTCCAGCCGACATGGTACACTCTGGACCACATTTGAGGGACAGGGTACCAAAAAATTCAGGGCAGCCGCTGATTACTCCATTGCCTCGCCCTCCCCTTCCATCTCCGGTTCGTTTGCAAGCCACTTCTCATCGATCCATAGTCCCCTCCGTTAGTGTAGGAAAGCCGCGTAAATACTCGCCAAACCATTCCTGTATCAATTTACCCCGAGCCTTTCTCCCGAAAATCCTCGACGACGGCAAATGTCTAAACATTGGATGATAGTCGAAGTCTTCCAGGAAGGCCGCTGGCGCGGTCCTCGAAATTTTCCAGGTCTTGCGAAATTGGGGACGACCAGCACGAGCATGATTTCGGCTCCCAACTTTTTCGGATAAGAAGAGTGCCCGCTCTTATGGTGCTCAAGTGAACAAGTTTCCTGATCAAAACCAAGCACCAAATTCAATTTTCTCTCTGGGAAGGTAAGCAATCGATTATCAGGAATTTTCCGGCGGCATTCGCTGACATCGGGAGGGGTGGGAGCTGAGCACGAGGCTAAAATGCCTGTCTTTTTTCGTGTGGAGAGAGAGCTTTGATGAACCCCGCTCATCCCCGGAAGGCATAGGTGTTTGACTAAACAAAACGATCGCCGGAGCACGAGGAGTGCGTCGGTTTCCGGGTACTGCCCGGGGGAACTCAATCTGGGGTAAGGACAAGTCTCGATTACCTGTTCCACCTGATTGAATTTTCACCACTCAATGAGAAATTTCAACGGCGACGGCCCGTGAGGAATACCCACACAACATCCCTGATGAAGAAAGGACAGGCCATGCACGCGAAGGGCGACCGCTGTGGAAGGATTTTCAAGAATGTCTCCAGGCTCCTTTCCTTATTATTGATTCTGACGGGCGCGAACATCGCCTTTGCTGCAAACGGGCAGGCGCCTTTCGTGGCCGAACCCAGCCTGGAAGCCAAAACGTTTCTGGAAAAGGTCGGATTCTCGTTCGACCTGCCGGACGGCTACACCATAACCATTAAGGCGGGCAAGGATTTTGTCGGCGGATGCATCAACCGCAATGTCAAACGACTGCTTTTGAATATCGTCAAAAATGGCGAACCTGTGGCAGACATTCGATTTGGAGCCTGGTATGAGGACTCCCAAATAGACATCGGGGTTTTTACGCCGATCAATGATTGGAGTTCATGCGATTCGTTTTCGATACTGGATGTATTCGACGGGTTTCAGGGTTTTATAGACAGCGCCCTGGCAGAGGCCGGCCTCGATCCCGCTATCTCGACCGATATATCGCAGGCAGCTGCACCGCTGCTGATCGGACTATTGGTAGCTTTTCTAACCTGAAATCAATTTCCTCGTGATCTGCTATTCTCTTCCCCACTTTGGCCGCTGTTACCAGTCAGGAGAGGGGAACGGCAAAAGTTCAGTCCCGGAAAGTGTCGGACGCGTTCCGGGAGAAGAATGCCTTCAAAAATCCGTCTGGCGAATGGGTTTTCTCCTACCGCCAGGCTTTCGCCGATATGCCTTCTTTGGATCTCTTCCCTGTGCTGTTCACACCCATTTCAAGAAGTGGTTGCGAGCTGGTTTCGTCCTGGATCTTTGGAAAGCCGGGCTTGCCGGATTATGACTACGTTACACGCGTAAAGCAGCGGGGCGAAGAAACCGAAGAGAAGAGGAACATCCCTGGCTGCAAAGCCCGCAGGCAGGTTGCCGAAGCAGCTCACGTTTCCGAAAGCTCCCTGCCGGTACGAAAAGCTGAACGAACCGTATCAAGTTTTGTACACCCTGCTGCTGCCATAATCCCAATTTGCATTTCGCTCGACCAATGTAAAGAAATACTGAACATGTTAAAAAATACTTGACTAAGCAAACCTTGCATGCCCATAATGCAATCACCCAATTGAGTTCAAAGATGGAGCACACCCCAGAGGGGTGTGCCATAAAGATTCTCCTCTGTTGTTCATATTGCGCCGGGCTGTTACTGCTCCCGTTGTCATATCTCTACTCCCCTGAGCCCTTCAACTCTGAAGCGGAACACGGTCATCTATTCAAAATCGGGTCGCGCCCCTGAAATCCGTTGCGGACTTCACTCCCGGGCTGCCGATTCGAAAGCTCCTAAGCTGCGTGTTTCTGGTGATCTCTATAATGCCGGAGGTGGATGGAGAAATGATGGACCCGACTGACAAGCACTTCTAAAGCGACGCGCGCACCATTCATGGAAGGCCCGAAAATAGACTTTACTTCGACTGCACCTCAGGCTTCAAAGTCGGACGCCTGAATTGGGTATGAGGAAAGAGTACGAAGGCATTCGTTTGCCCGTGAACCACATGGGTTGTCGTTCTCATCAATCATCGTTTTCCGGTAACCAGCGGGAGGATTTAGAACATGACTCACAAAGAAAGAATGCTTATGGCCATCAGAGGTGAAATGCCCGACATACTTCCGTATGTGCCCCGTTTCGACCTCTGGTATAACGCCAACTCTTACACAGGAACGCTCCCCCAGCAACACAGGGGACGCACGGCCGATGAAATCGCCCGCGCCGAAGGCTGGGCGATACACAAAGTCATTCCCGAATTGCTCAAAGTCGAAAGCCCCGAAGAAAATATGCACCGAGGGCTGGGGGTCTACTCGTTAAAAGAAAATGGGTACCGGGTACAGCTCTCGCCGAACGTCAAGGTGAAGGTCACGAAAGAGGGTGATCTGAAGAGGGTCGAATATCATACGCCGATCGGCATGGTCAACGTCGCGGAAACAGTCACTGAAGAGATGAAGAGAGCGGGCGCCTCGATTACCTGGCTCCAGGAGCGTGCAATCAAAAAGGTGGAGGACTACCGCGTACTCTCCTACATCTTCGATAACATGACCATCCTTCCGGACTATGAAAGATACGCGGCATGGCAGAATTCGATCGGAGATGACGGCATCGCGTGCATGATGGGAACTTTCTCGGCATCGGGAATCCATCACATTCAGAGAGACCTTCTCGAAGCCACCGATTTTTATTTCGAGTTCAAGGACCATGAAAAGGAGATGCGTGGTCTGGCCGAGAGCATTGACAGGGTTTACGATCAAATATTGAAAGTAGTGGCCGATTCGCCGGCCGAAGTGGTGTTGTGGGGCGCGAACTATGACGACATGATTACCTATGCGCCCTATTTTGCCAAGGAAATCGTGCCCGGCCTCCAGAAAGCCTCCAGAGCCCTTGCTGAAAAAGGCAAATTCCTCATCAGCCATTGCGATGGCGAAAACCTCAAACTCATGGACCACATCCGCGACTCCGGCATCCATATCGCCGAGGCTGTCTGTCCCTTTCCGATGACCAAGGTCAGAGTAGAAGAATATTATCAGCAATGGTGCGGCAACCTTACCATACTCGGTGGTATTCCCCAGAGCCTTCTCCTGGAGGAGACCGCGTCGGAAGAAGAGTTCCAGGCATACATGGATCATTTTTTCAGGGCGGTTGCTCCAGGTACCCGCATTATTGCGGGAATAGCCGATACTACGCCGCCGAACGCGGTCTTCGACCGTCTGGTGCGAATCGGGGAGCGCATCTCCAAGGAAGGCCGGCTCCCGTTGGAGGCGGGTTCTTTCCGGCCGGTGTCCGAATCCGAGATCAGGCTCCACGCCAAACCGGAAGTGTCGACCGCCTCCGATGAGGTTTTCAGTGTTGTCACTGAAGATGTTCTGAAAGGCGATAACATAGGCATCAAGGCTCATGTGCGGGAAATGCTGGATCGGGGGTTTGGCGCCCAGGAAATCCTCCAGAAGGGAATGATCTCGGCAATGGAGATCATAGGCGGGAAATTTAAGACCGGCGATGTCTTTATCCCCGAGGTGCTTCTTTCCGCCAGGGCAATGAATGAAGCCCTGACAGTTCTTGAACCCTATCTCGCCGAAAAGGCCGAAGTAAAAGGGAAGATTCTGATCGGAACGGTCCTGGGCGATCTGCATGACATCGGTAAGAACATGGTGGTCACAATGTTGCGGGGTGTCGGCCTTGAAATCAAAGACATGGGGGTCAATGTCAAAGTGGATACCTTCGTAAACCAGGTGGCACAATACAAGCCCGATATTCTGGGACTTTCGGCGCTCCTCACCACGACCATGCCGGAAATGAAAAAAGTGGTCGATGCTCTCAAGGCAAAAGGACTCAGAGACCAGATAAAAATAATAGTAGGCGGCGCCCCGGTTAATGAGAAGTTCGCCCGCGACATAGGCGCCGATGGGTACGCGCAGGATGCGGGTGAGGCGGTCACGTTGGTAAAACGCCTCTTGAGCGGGGCGAGTGAACGATTCAAGACCCAGTGAGGGGAAAGGAGAAAATGAAATGAACAGAATTCCTTACCGTTGGATAGTGGCAATCATTCTGTTTTTTGCCTACAGTATCCAGTACTTGGACCGGGTGAAGACAACCGTTCTCAACCCCTCGATCATGAAAGATATCGGGCTGACCGCTTCAGACGTGGGAACCGGCGCCTTATTGATGATGATCTTCTATGCTCCTGCCCAGTACATCTCAGGAATACTGACGGACAAGTTTGGAGCCAAGCGAATACTGATTTTCTCGATAATTGCATGGTCGATTATGACGGCATGGATGGGGTTCATCAAATCCCCGATGGAATACTTTTACCGGATGGCCCTGTTTGGACTTTTGATCGGAACCGAATATGTGCCGTCCGCCAGGGTGCTGATGCGATGGTTTAACAAGAGCGGGCGGGCAAAAGCCCAGGCCCTGCTTTCATGGTCGTGGATTCTGACGCCGGCATGGGCCAGCATTGTGGCAACCCAGATGGCAGTTTATTTCGGCGAGTGGCGAATCGTGTTTTTCATCACGGCGGCAATGGGTATCATACCTTTCTTTTTAATCTGGTTTCTGGTTTTTGACAGACCCGAGCAGTACAGGAACATTACCGAGGAAGAGCTGGAATACTCCTATCGAGACGAACTCGAGGAAGGGATTCTCAAGAAAGGTGAATACGAGGACACCCAGGCAAAGATTCTCTCTCAAAAGAAATTCTCTTTCTTCGATCTTTTCAAACATCGCAGCTATGTCGCGGTGATCGTGGTCGACGTCGTAATGCAGATATCGTTCTGGGGTACACTTGTCTGGATTCCGCTCTACCTGTCCGATGTTTTCCAGTTCAAACTGGCGACGATGGGTCTCTGGAGCGCACTGTACTTCACCGCCGGCGCTCTCGGGAGTTTCACCTCTTCTTACATTTCCGACAAACTCTTCCGCAATAATCGAAAAGTGATGATCCTGGTTTGCTTTATCGGTCTGATTCCATTTATTCTCTTGCTGTCCTCACTCAAGACTGCAGACCCCGCAACCCTGGCTCTTGCCTTGTGCGGCATGGGCTTCTTTGCTAACATGGCATGGGGACCATTTCTTGCCGTCCCAGCCGAAATCTTCACGCCTGAGGTTTACGGAAAGGCAATGGGATTCGTAAACGGAGTGGGCTATTTCGTGGCTGCTTTTGCAGCAAAGATCTTCGGCATGTTGGTAGTTGTCCAGGCAGGCGGAGGCAAAGATTATACTTTGGGATGGGTCTTTATTGCGGCTTGCGTAGTGATCGGGATTGTAGGTGCACTGTTCATCAAGACTTACACTGAGCCCCAATCCGTTCCGGCCACTGCAAGGGCGTAATTTCTTCTGGAATTCCGGTGGCCTGGAAATTCCAGGCCACCGGTCGGTTACGGGTAATTACCCGTATAAAGAACATTCCGGTTGAATCGATACTGAAATGGAAGCAGCGGATACGAGGCAGAGGCCTTTTCAAGAAGCGATACAGTGCGTAGATCTCGCATTGTCAGACATAGCCGGGCTCATCTGAATTTAGGGCCGAAAGGGAATACCGACATGGGGGTTGGGGATCGTATTCGTGAAATTCGAGAGAACAAGAAGATCTCATTACGCAACCTGGCCGAGAGAACTGAAGTATCGGCCAGCTTAATCAGCCAGATCGAAAACGGGAAAGTCGATCCGTCCCTCTCGACTCTTCGCAAGATTGCCATAGCCCTGGATGTGGCGCTTTTTAGCCTGGTCCTTGTCGACAATTCCGAGTCGACGCTTCTGGTAAAGAAACATGAGCGCAGGGCAGTGGTCTGGCCAAAGGCCGGGCTCGATTATGAAATAATACATTCCGATCAGAACAAGAAAATGGCCTTCATGATAGGGACTCTCGCTCCAGGCGGAGCCACGAGCGAAACACTGCTCAATCATCCGGGCGAAGAGTGTCTTCTCGTCCGCCAGGGGGTTTTGACGGTTTGCGTCGGCGATGAAGTTGTGAACCTGGAGGAGGGTGACAGCCTGTATTTTGACAGCACGATACCGCATCGCCTTCTCAATGCCCAGGACGATGAATGCAGATTCTTCCTTATCATTACTCCCCCAAAGTTTTAACCCGCCTAAAGCTTCCTCTAACAGATACTGCCGAGGTCGAAGAGGTTACCCCCCGGCCGGGCACTTGCACCAGATCTCGGCCCTTTTGGCCGATCGCTCGGCGCTTGCTGTGTCTGCCCCGGTGCCTTTGCGGGGCGCCACAGCAAGCGCCAAGTAAGCCGCAGAGCGGCGCAGGGGGTGTGGGGGCCGCCGGTCCCCACGCTATTTGGATCCTTCTTGAACGCAACTCCTTATAAGTGGCGCTCGTGCTTTTTACCAGGCGCAGAGGTCACACGTCTTTGCCGGCGCCTGCCGGTCGGAGGTCCGCTCTCTCGGATCGGACCGGTTTCATCCTGAACCGGGACTTCGGTCCAATTGCTTTCGGATAAAGCATTCCTAGCTTTTTACATGGGTATCTCTTTCGGTCGGACGGCTCCTGAGGAGGACTACGGCGACAGGAGCATTTCCGAAATGAATCATTGGAGGGCTTAGAGGAAGATGATTTGAATCACGAGCAAGATTTGGTGTCGGAACCCGAATCGGCCCGGGACCCCGTTTGCGGCATGGTGGTGAGCGGGGAAAAGGCAGCGGGGCGACTGGATGAGAACGGCAGAACCTACCTCTTTTGCAGCACGCATTGCCTCGAAGAATTCAAGGCACATCCCGAAAAATATCTTCAGGAACCTCCAGTAAAAGATACTGCTCACGCACACCCGGCCCGTGCGCCCGGTGAAAGTCCGAAGATATCTGCGCCTGTCCAAACCAACCCCCGATCCGAGGCAATCTACACCTGTCCAATGCACCCGCAAATAGTACGCACCGAGCCGGGCAATTGTCCAATCTGCGGAATGGCCCTCGAGCTGCGGACCGTTACGCCGGAAACTGAAGAGGAAAATCCCGAACTGGCGGACATGAGGCGCCGCTTTTGGGTCGGCGTCGCCCTGACCGTTCCGCTCATTCTGCTTGCCATGGCGCACATGATCATGGGCGAAGACATGGCGGTGACGGCTTCGTTGCCCGGTCTCCGGTGGATTGAGTTCGTATTGGCATCCCCGGTTGTTCTCTGGGCCGGATGGCCCTTCTTTGTCCGTGCGTTGCAGTCGGTTCTCAACCGCAGCCCCAACATGTTCACCCTGATCGGGCTTGGAGTTGGAATAGCCTACTTATACAGCCTTACTGCCGCCCTGTTTCCCCGGATCTTCCCGGCTTCGTTCCGCGACCCGGGCGGGAAGGTGGCGGTCTATTTCGAATCGGCTGCAGTGATAGTCACACTTGTTCTGCTCGGCCAGGTGCTGGAACTGAGAGCGCGTGCCGGAACGGGTGCGGCAATCCGTTCGCTTTTGGGGATGGCCCCCAAATCGGGAAGGCTTATCCGAAATGACGGCTCCGAAGTTGACATACCGCTCTCGGAAATAAAACCGGGTGACCGGCTGCGGGTTCGGCCCGGAGAGAAAATTCCGGTGGACGGTGTGGTTATCGAAGGTGCGAGCAGCGTGGACGAGTCTATGATAACCGGGGAACCGATCCCGGTGGAAAAAGGGCCGGGAGGCCGGGTCACGGGGGCCACCGTGAATGGTACGGGAGCCCTTGTGATGCTGGCCGAACGGGTGGGCTCGGAAACGCTCCTGGCCCAGATTGTCCGAATGGTTGCTGAAGCCCAGCGGAGCCGCGCACCCATTCAGAGGCTTGCCGACTCCGTCGCGGCATGGTTCGTTCCCGCGGTCGTTATTACGGCCGTTATTTCCTTTGTGGCCTGGGCCGTGTTCGGGCCGGCACCGGCAATGGCCTTTGCGATAATCAACGCGGTTGCGGTCCTGATTATCGCCTGCCCGTGCGCCCTCGGGCTTGCCACCCCCATGTCGATCATGGTTGCTGCCGGCAAAGGGGCCGGCATGGGTGTGCTGTTCAAGGACGCCGAAGCAATCGAGACGATGCGAAAAGTGGACACGCTGGTTGTGGACAAAACAGGCACGCTGACCGAAGGAAGGCCAAAGCTCGTATCGATTGAAGCAGCAGAAGGCTTCGACGAAAACGAGGTACTTCGGATTGCTTCCGGCATCGAACGTGGAAGCGAACATCCTCTGGCTTCGGCAATAGTAGCCGGGGCGGAGTTGCGCGGTATCGAGCCGGCAAAGGTCGAGTCCTTCGAATCCGTTACCGGGAAGGGTGCACGGGGAATGGCGGAAGGCCACGAAGTGGCCCTTGGCAATCAAAAGCTCCTGGAATCGATTGGAATCTCTCCCGATTCGTTCCGCGAAGAAGCCGACTCGATGAGGTTACGGGGGGAGACAGTAGTATTTGTGGCCGTCGGCGGCAAAGCGGCAGGCCTCATAGGTGTGGCCGATCCGATCAGGGAAACGACTCCCGATGCCATCAGGGAACTGCACGAAGAAGGGATCCGCGTGGTCATGCTCACGGGGGATAATCGCACGACTGCAAGTGCTGTCGCTCAAAAGCTGGAAATAGACGAGATCATCGCCGAAGTACTGCCTGGGGATAAGGCTGCGCAGATCAAGAAGCTTCAGGAAGAAGGGAAGTTCGTCGCCATGGCGGGGGACGGCATAAACGACGCCCCGGCGCTCGCCCGGGCACAGATAGGCATAGCCATGGGAACCGGGACCGACGTTGCCATGGAAAGCGCAGGGATAACTCTGGTTAAGGGAGACCTCAGAGGGATAGTGCGCGCGAGGCGGCTCAGCCGTGTAACGATACGAAACATTAAGGAGAACCTCTTTTTTGCCTTCATATACAATTCACTGGGGGTGCCGATTGCGGCCGGGGTGCTCTATCCTTTCTTCGGCATTCTCCTCAACCCGATCATTGCCGCCGCCGCGATGAGCTTCAGCTCGGTTTCGGTGGTCGCCAACGCCTTGCGTCTGAGGCGAATAAAAATGTGAAAGCGGGATGGTCGAGGAGAAACCCGAACATCCCCATACCCCTACTTCAGGCTTCCTCGGCAACTTCAATGCTCGTTTATTGTCGAGCGAACTTCGTCTGCTCTACCAGGAAAATATCGCGTTTTTAAGAAGATTTTCCCGCTTCATTGCAGAGATCGGAGCTGAGCTTTTGTGAAAGATCACGAACCAGCTCACTCATGGCATATGCGAACCTCGCGGAGGAGTTCCGTTCAAAAGGCTTGCTTTCAAGATTGTAATTTTTCTTGAAAAGTACTCGATTCTCCATGGAATTCGTAAGGGTAACCTCAACTTTCAGCACGGCCACCGACGACCCCTCCCCTTCCCTCAAGGAAAAATCGAATATACGGCCCGTCAACTGCAGTGGAGCCGTATTCGGATCGTTGCCCATCAATGTCTGGGGGAACATCTTCCCTTCGCTCAAATCGCGCATGAGCGCCTGCGCAACCATTTTTCCAGGGCTCGCAACCCATCTGAAAGTGTCGGATGAAACCACCTCGCCGCTCGACTTCACCACCACCATATCTTCACTGTCGTAAGGGCTCGACGCCGTAAAGGCCCAAATTCTGACACCGTCCTTAAAGATATGCTCGCAGGAGGATCTTACCGGGGCGTACTCCAGTTGGTAGACGGCAGGCGCGGGGGTTGACTTGATCAGCATCGAAGAACATCCCCCGTAGATGAACATGGTCATTATAATAATCCATACCAGGCGCAGGTTCATTACTACCTCTTGAATGGCTGTTCGCCTTTTGGACGAGTTAGGATCCGTCCGGGATTTTCCTTCATGGACTCAATCAGTTGCCCCAAATCGGTGAGGACCTGACTTAGGTGGGCCAGATCCTGACGAACAAGCGCCATTGACTGGTCCACCCGCTTGTCCAGGTCGCCCAGGGAATTCGCAGGGAGTTTCGAAAGCTGCTTCTCGATGTCTTCTGTCGATTTTCGGGCGTTATTGGCAGCAGCGGCTACGTTGTCCAATGCTTCATTCAGTTTTTCCGGATTTCCGTTTTCACTGAGCTTCCCCGTGAGACGTTCAATTTCCTCGGATATCTCGCGCACTTTAGCAATCGCCTCGTTGATTCGAGGATCTTTGAGCAACGAATCCGCATCCTTTGCAGTCTGCTTAAATGAATTAATCAGTCCTTCCGCTTGTTTGAAAATTGCATCCATGGAATTCTGCTCCTTGAGGGACGGGATCACAGGATATCGATGCGCGAACTGGATTTGGGGCGTCTGGCTGCCGATATCCGACGGCGCTTCGGTTAAAGAGAGATAGTCATTGCCCGTGATTCCCTGCGAACTTTTTTGGACTGCCATGTTTCTTCCCGCTATTTTGAAACTCTTTTTTATCTCGAATACCACTTCGATAAGTTTTCCATCCGGGGCGATCCTGACCGATTTGACCCGACCCACCTTCACCCCGAGGTATTTTACTGAAGAACCCGGGCTGAGTCCGCCGACCGATTCAGCAAAGAAGCTTTCATAGGTATGCCCTTTTTGAAAAAGATGAAAGGCGCCTATCCACAAAAGTGCTCCGACCAAAACGGCTAGACTCCCCAGGACAAAAAGTCCGGCTTTAAAATGAGCTTTTTTGCTCACTGTTTATTTCCCTGTAGGCCGATCGTTTATTTCCCGATGAAAGAAGCTCCTCACACGCTCGTCACTGCTCCGGTTCTTCAATTCATCCGGCGTTCCGGAAGCTATTATTCCTTTTGCCGCAGCATCCAGCATGATGCAGCGGGTGGAAATATTTTCAATTGTCGGGAGTGCGTGCGTGATCATGACGATAGTAATTCCCAGATATCTGTTGAGTTCCAGCAGAAGTCCGTCTATTTCGCGAGCATTCGGAGGATCGAGCCCCGCAGTCGGTTCGTCGCAGAAAAGTACTTTCGGATCGAGGGACATCGCTCTGGCCAGTCCCGCCCTTTTGCTCATTCCACCACTCAATTCATGCGGCATAAGCCTGCCGTAATCGGCCAACTTGACCAATCCAAGCTTTAACCGGACCATATGCCTGATGAGATCTTTGGGCAATTTGGTGAACTGCTTGAGCGGCAGGGCCACGTTATCCTCAATCGACATCGAATTGAGAAGTGCCCCGGACTGGAAAAGGACGCCGATGCGCCTCCTAACACGCGAAAGTGCCTCATCGTCACCAACGGGAGCAATTTCTTCACCGACAAGGGTAATCCTGCCGCGCATTACGGAGATGAGACCAATTATTGCCTTGAGCAGCGTTGTCTTGCCGCATCCGCTGGGGCCCAGGATGGTCAGAATCTCACCTTCCGCAACCGTAAGGCTGAGATCCTGCAGAGTGACCTTATCCCCATATCCTACTGTGGCATTCTCAACGGTTATGATGTCCCTTTCATTTTGAGATACGGCAGTGCCCGCCTCCATCCAACGCAAGCTCCCCCTATATTCCGTATGTCTTGAATATGGCTGCAAGCACTCCATCGGCAAGGATTACGAGGAGGATCCCGGCTACTACGGAAGTCGTCGTCTGGGCTCCTACACTGCTGGACGACATGCTGGCCCTGAGCCCGCAGTAACAACCTGCAAGCCCCAACAGCCAGGCAAAAACAAGACCCTTTATCAGGCCGGTGTAGATATCTGCGGTACTGAGGCTCCCTTGCACCTCATTAATGAACGCCGCCGGAGCAATACCAATAGCAAACATGCTGGTAACAAGGCCCCCGATGATTCCTGCCGCATCGGCCAGTATCGTTAGGAGCGGTCCCGCCGCCATGAGGGCGAACACTCGCGGAAGAACCAGGTACCGGGTGATGTCGAAGTCCATGACGGTAAGGGCTTCGATTTCGTCATTAATAACCATGCTGCCGATCTCCGCCGCGAATGCGGCCCCCGAGCGTCCGGCGAGAATAACGGCAGTGATGAGCGGAGCCATCTCCCTCGTTACCGATATGACCACCATGTCGGGCATGAATGCATTCAGGTTGAAACCATGTGATGAGCCCATTCCCTGGAATACGATGATCATTCCCATCAAGGCGCTCAGACCGCACACGATTGGGACGGCATCCCATCCCACCAGTTGCAGCTGATTCATAAAACTGCCGAAGTTGAACCGGTGAGGGCGGCGAAGGGTCATCAAACAACCAAAGGCAAAGTCACCCACGAATTCGACAATCGATATGATGTCGTCCCGTCTCGCGATCCCCCAGCTTCCAAGGCGAGCTATCAACCCTTCCGAAGGCGGCTGCTGGATTTCCTTCCGTTCCGGGGAACGCTCCCTCGCATAGGAGAGAAACTCCTCGACGACACTGGGCATGTCCCGGAGCACCAGATCGATCTCTCTTTGTCTGCAAACCCGCTCCAGTTTTTGCGCCAGAACGACCCCGGAGGTATCCATCCCCGTAACATTCCTGAAATCGACGATAAGGCGCTTCAACCCGGGGACCTTCAGGGATGGTTCCATCCGACGCCAGATTCTGCCAACCTGCACCCGGTCTAACTGTCCCTGGAGACGAAGCACATAGCTTCCATCGGATTCCTTCTCGAACAGTACATCTTTATCCATTTCTTAGAGATTGCCTTCGGAAACAGCCTTTGGATACATTGGTGTGACCGGCTATAAATTAAAGTAATGAAGAATCGCGGCTTGTAAAGAATGCCGGCTTTGCCGTCCTGTGATGGGTGCACGATGGTCCTGAAAACAGTCACAGAATCCAGGAGCAATTTTTCTCGATGTGGTGCTTTGACCTGGATGGACAAGGAGGCTTTCGGAATGGGGGGAATAGAAAAAATACGAGTGGTCTTTTCGACAGTTTACGGATTAACCAAAAAATCAATTGAAATAGTAGCCGTCCGGCGCCGTGTAGCCTTCCGGGACAGGTTGGTAAAAAGACGCGCACCCTGACATGAGAATAGAAAAAATCAGTACCGATATGAACTTAATATCACATTACTCCAGCAGGCAGGTGTACATATAATTCGAGCAAGCTATTCAATGCATGTCTGCCGAAACATCAGCGCAAGAGGGGGCAGACATAGTCTAATTCATTCCTGCAGTTCTTAATGGAGAACTCAGCCCCTCCCTCCTGCCTTTGGACCCGGGCAGCAAAAAAAGAATGCCGGTTCCACTCCGGCTCCCGGCATATCTGATTCGGCACCCGATCTCCGGTATCCGAGATTCTCCTTAACTCTTCGACTTTCCTCCGAGCGCTCCGTGTGCTTCCTCCCTGGTTTCGTACATGGACGGCGTGATATCGCGCTTTTCCAGTTCGTCGCCGAGCTTCAATCTCAGGAAGGTGCTGCTCGTGTGACGGGTCACCTTCTCGTAGAAGCGCATCACGTACTTCACCATGTCCGAATATTCATCGAGCAGGTGGCTGGAGACGTTGAAGTTGTTGTAGTTGACGATTGTCTGGACCTTCTTTCCGAGCGGCGCCAAGATGCCCTCTACGATTTCCCTGATCTTTTGGATCTCTTCGGACGTCCTGATGTTCAATCCTTCAAAATTCACGAAAAACAAGTTGTCTTTTTCGTCGTAGGTCATCCTTTCTTCGAGTGAGACGGACAACAGGTCCATACGCAGCCCCATCGGGCCTGCCCGGAAGATCCTGTGGTCCATTGGACGGGGTAATCTTATGATCGGCTTGAATTCCATCAGCTTAAGGATATCCTTTTCCAGGTCGATTCCGGGTGCAATTTCCACCAGTTCGAGACCTTCCTCGCAAAGGGAAAAAACGCAGCGCTCGGTGACGTATAGGACGGGTTGTTTTCTGCTTGCGGCATACCTGCCGCTAAAAGTTTTCTGTGCAACCTGACGGACGAACTTCAATTCGCGCCCTTCGCTGTTGATCCGGACCTGTCCGTCTTCAACGGAAATGTCCAGTCCGCCGGCTGTGAACGTTCCGACGAATATAAGGTTTTTCGAATTCTGGCTGATGTTGATAAAGCCGCCCGGTCCAACGAATCGCGGCCCGAACTTGCTGACATTGACGTTTCCCTCGGCGTCCACCTCCGCGGCTCCGAGAAAGGCGGTATCAAGCCCGCCGCCGTCGTAGAAATCGAACTGGTAGGGCTGGTCGATCAGACATTCGACGTTTGTTCCCGTGCCGAAATTCAGGCCGTTGTTCGGCATTCCTCCTATCACCCCGGGTTCAGCAGTCAGTGTCGCAAGTTCGAGGATTCCTTCCTCGTTTGCCACCTGCGCAACCCCTTCGGGCATTCCGATGCCGAGATTTATGATGTGCCCCGGCTTCATCTCGAAGGCCGCTCTCCTGGCGATAATCTTTCTTGCCCCCATTTCCAATGGCGGAATTGACGCCATAGGCATTCGAATCTCGCAACTGTATGAGGGATTGTATTGCTCTGCGAAGGTCTGCCAGTGGTTTTCCGGCTTGGCGACGACAACCCAGTCCACCATGATCCCCGGAATTTTCACGTCCCTGCCGTTGAGCGTCTTCCGCTCGGCTATCCTTTCGACCTGGACGATAATGGTGCCGCCGGAATTTCTTGCCGCCATTGCCATGGCAAGAGCTTCCAGCGTAAGAGCTTCCTTTTCCATTGTGATGTTGCCTTCGGGGTCGGCGGTTGTTCCGCGGAGGATGGCCACATTGATCGGAAATGCCTTATAGAAAAGGTATTCCCTGCCTCCCAGGGTCAGCAGTTCGATCAGGTCCTCGCCTTTGGTCCGCGTCAGCTCATTCAGCTTGCCGCCTTCGACCCGGGGATCGATAAATGTTCCAAGCCCGACCGTGCAGATCGTTCCCGGTTTATGGGCCGCGACGTCCCTGAAAAAATGGGATACCACGCCCTGGGGAAAATTGTAGGCAAGTATCTTGTCTTCCCTTATCAACTTCTGCAACTTGGGCGCGAGCCCGATATGCCCGCCGATTACCCTGCCCACCAGTCCTTCGCGGCCAAGGTGATTGAGGCCGCGGTCCCTGCCGTCGCCCTGCCCCGCCGGGTAGATCAGGGTAAGATTTCTCGGTCTTCCCGTTTCAAGGAACTGCCGTTCGATCTCAACAGCTATTTCTTCCGCAAATCCCGCACCTACGAACCCCTCGGTCGCCACCACATCGCCGTCGCGAATGGCGCTGACCGCTGCCTGCGCAGTCACTATTTTACCCTTTTTCATTCTGAGATCGGCGGCGGGGGAGTGGGACGATTCCCTTGCAGGAGCCGTTTCCGACATTTGGAGACTCCTTTCTATTTCTGTAAGTCCGGCCGCCTTTTCCTCCCGGCAAGCATCCACCGGGAGGGGAAGCAGCAGGGCATACTTTTACTTTGCGAACGTTTTTCGGAAGGATCAATCGGTCTGGTCGATTACATCCCGGTAGGTCTCAGAGGCGAAGTAGAGCGAGACGACGGTTATCAGCGCCAGGATCATCATATAGATGGCTACCGGCCAGAACACGCCGCCGTACCAGGCAAGCAGCGATGCCGAGACCATCGGCGTCAGCGCTCCGGCAAATATGGATGCGAACTGGTAGCCCAGGGACGCTCCGCTGTACCTCACGCGGGCACTGAACATCTCGGACAGGAAGCTGGCCTGAGGTCCGTACATGGCCGCGTGGCCTACCGCCAGCCCTACCGAGACCCCCAGGGCAGCAAGCCACGGATCCCTGGTTCCCATTATCCAGAAGAACGGGAATGCCCATACTCCCGAAAAAATAGCGCCGAACATATAGACAGGACGCCTGCCGAGTTTGTCCGAAAGGAGGCCGAACATGGGGATCGTAAACACCTCGATGGCCGCGGCGATGGTTACGGCCGTCAGAATCATCGGCCGAGGGAGTTTCAAGACTGTGGTGGCGTAGGCAAAAACGAAAGTCGCATATACATAGAAGAGTCCGTTTTCAGCGAAGCGCACGCCCATCGCCAGCAACATGTTTTTCGGATGGTTCCTGATTGCCTCGACAATGGGCATCCTTGCTTCTCTTTTGGCATTTTTGATTTTTTCGAACTGAGGGGATTCGGCGATTTTCATCCGGATGAACAAACCGATGGCGACGAGAACGACGCTGATCAGAAACGGGACCCTCCATGCCCAGTTCAGGAACTCGTCTTCCGGATAGCGTGAAAAGTAGCCAAATACGACTGTGCCCAAAACGAGGCCAAGAGGCGCTCCTAACTGCGGCCAACTCCCATAGAACCCACGCCGATCGTCGGGGGCGTGCTCCACGGCCATCAAAACGGCGCCACCCCATTCGCCGCCCAGGGCAAACCCCTGAGTCAGCCGGCATGTTACGAGCAGAATGGGCGCCCAGAGTCCGATGGATTCGTACGTGGGAAGCACACCGACCAGTGTCGTGCCGATACCCATGATCAGCAGGGTCAAATAAAGCATTGTCTTCCGGCCTATACGGTCTCCGTAATGACCGAAAACCATCCCGCCGAAAGGCCGGGCGATAAACCCGATTGCAAATGTTGCAAAGGCGACGATAGTACCAACCATGGGATCGTACTGCGGAAAGAAAAGCTTATTGAAAACCAGCGCAGCCGCAGTCCCGTATAGAAAGAAATCGTACCATTCGATCGCTGTACCGACCAGGCTTGCAAACGCAACCTTGACGTGCTCTCCCGTCACCACAGCTCGCTCTTTGACGACACCTATCGTCTGCTCGCTCATATGGTTCCTTTCATTTCAAAGGATGACTGATAAAAGGCCGAGGTTACCTGATCTATGAATTCCACCGGCTGGAGCGATGATCATTCCGGACGTTCTGAAAAGAGCGTTCTTCACACGGCTTCCGTTTCGACGGCTATCCCGTTCGCAGTCCTCCGTTTATGCAGAACACCTCACCGGCAAGAGCTTCGTTGCGGTAAAGTTCTCCCACCAGGGATGCCACCTCATATGGATCGATCGGGCGGCCTATGGGGATCTGTTCCAGTATTCCGCCCAGGTCTTTTGAACCCATGCCCCTGACCATGGAAGTTCCAACGTAACCCGGGGAGATCGCGATGCAGCGGATCTTGTCTGAAAGTCCGCGGCGAAAAAATTCCGCTGTGAGCACCTTGGGCATGACGGAAACGGCAGCCATGCTGGAAGAATAGTTGATCCGGCCTGCGGCGCCCTGCGACTCGGTCGCGGCAACAAGGCAGATGAGCCCTTTGCAGTTGCAGTTGATCATGCGTTCGGCGCACTCGCGAACAGTCAGGAAAACTCCGGTGAGATTGATGTCCAGGACCGTCCGGAACTGGTCGAGCGACATTTTGGAGACCACCTTGCCTGTCTTTCGGTCGGTTGTAAGGACAAGTCCGTCTTCGATTATTCCGGCAAAGGGGGCTACCAGATTGATTTTTCCGAAAGCTTCGATCGCCGTATCCGCCAGGTTGGAGCAATCGGATTCACTTGTCACATCGCAGGGGAAGGTCACCACTCTGCCGCCGAGGTTCTCCAGATCGCCCCCGGCTTGCTCCAGGGCCTGCTCCGAGATATCGGCCAGAACCACTTTGCCTCCGTTTGCAACCCAGTACTCGGCCAACGCCTTCCCGATACCCTGCCCGCCGCCCGTAATGACGGCAACGGAATCCCTGATTTCGAGCATCTTCTCCTCCCGACTTTTCTCCTGGGATCTCTTACCCCGCGTCTTTTGAGCCTCCTCCGGGCAGGGTTCATCCTCTTCCCGGACTTGGTGAGATTCTCGAACAGTTCTTCGGGATCGAATCGGCCCAGGCGGAATGTGGAATGATGTGAATTGAGAAATACTGCTGAGCTGGGCTAAAGGCGTTCAGTTTGATGATGCGGGAGAGGCCGTTTCGCTGAAATGGTAGAGCAAAAGGAGTGCCAACCATGGCATGTAGACGGTATGCGGAGTAATGGCCGTAAGCGTCCGAACGGATGTACCCAACAGGTTACGCCGTCGGTGAGCAGCCACACGAAAACCCGGGCTGGGAGCTAATTGGCAGCTGTGTAGCCGGATAGGTACATATACCAAAAAAGGTATAGTCGGCTTTGCGCGAAAAAGTCGCCGGCTGCGTCCGGAAAGGGGCGTAGGCGACTTAAGGGCCTGTGGCTCCACACCCCTGTTGAGAGACAGGGGCTGGAATCTTTTGTGATGGTGGAATGTAAAACAAGTAAACGGTGAGTCGTGAAGGGTGGGTACCCGGTTTTGGGGTGTCCACCGCCCAGCCATCCCGACGAGACTTGATCCGAGGGGACGGACGGTGGGCACGATGGTGCCGTGCCCACCCTACGCTACTCAGGGGGTTGTCGAATACGACTCCTTTTTCGTATACAAGTTTCCCGTGTTTCCCGGAACCGGCTTATGCATCTCCGGCCAATCATTCCCGGGCGCCCCGAGAGACGATGGGTTGTCACCCATCCTACGCCCCCTGGATCGATCCACTTCGTCATTCCGGCAGTGCTCCTGAGCCGGAATCCAGTTTTTCGGGAAATATTGGACCCCTTCTTTCGTCAAAACAGCCTTGACAGCACTGATGACACCTGTTATCGAAAACCCTTGGAATAGCGACTCCTTATTACCTGTCATCATTTCCTTATATTTGAGGCTTTCGTGGCATACCCGTTTTCTGCCGAACGCGGGGTGCATCGGCTAAACGTTACGGGCAACAAAACAGAAGGAGGTCACATGCGTAAAGTCACGGCGATGGTTCTTTTCATGGTGCTGGCGATGGTCTCTTCGGCCTTTGCCGGGGAAACGTTCGACGCCGTGAAGAAGCGCGGTGAGCTTATTGCGGGCGTCAACACGGGCGCCCCGGGGTTTTCGATGCCGGACAGCCAGGGTAACTGGACCGGGCTCGACGTGGACATTGCGCGCGCGATCGCAACCGCGGTCCTGGGCGACCCCAAAAAAGTCAAATTCGTACCGCTGACCTCCCAGCAGCGCTTCACGGCCCTGCAGTCCGGCGAAGTGGACGTCCTCTGCCGCCAGACCACGATCACCCTGACCCGCGACACCTCGCTCGGGCTTGATTTCGCTCCTCCCGAGTTATATGACGGCCAGGCCATCATGGTTCCCGCGGACATGGGCGTGAAAAGCGCCAAACAGCTCGACAACGCTACGATCGGCATGCTGCCCGGGACGACTACCGAACGTAACGTCCAGGATTACTTCCGCTCGAACGGGATAAAGTTCAAGCCCGTGCTGATCGAGAGCAAGGATGAACTCCTGAAGGCTTTCGTTTCGGGCCGTTGCGACGGGCTCACCTCCGACGCTTCCACCCTGGCCGGCATGCGGGCGGTAACCCCGGACCCGAGCAAGTACGTGATCCTGCCCGAGTTGATCTCGAAGGAGCCGCTGGCCACCGCCGTGCGGCAGGGCGACCCGCAGTGGAAGGACCTGGTCTACTGGACGATGCTGGCCCTCATAGAAGCTGAGGACCTCGGGATTACCTCCAAGAACTTGGACGAGAAGCTCAAAAGCGATGACCCCAATGTCCAGCGCTTCCTCGGCGTCACCCCCGGCAACGGACAGGCGCTCGGGGTGGACGAGAAGTGGGCCTATAATATAATCAAGAACGTTGGCAACTATGGCGAGATCTTCGACCGCAACCTCGGCCCGTCGACTCCCATGAAGCTCGAACGAGGTCTGAACAAGCTCTACAAAGACGGCGGACTCATGTACTCCCCTCCGTTCAAGTAGTCGTACCGTCGGGGTGCCCGCCGCGGGCACCCCGGTTCTTCACCGGTGTTTCGCATGAATTCACGAGCCGAAAAGGCTGAACGTCCGATCGCCTTCCGGCGAGTCCCCGAGGTCCGCGCCGTTATATATCAGGCGTTTGTCCTCGCAGCCCTGGCGGCCCTTTTTGCATTCCTCGCCTATACCACAGTCGACAATCTGCAAAAACAGAACATCGCCACCGGGTTCGGGTTCCTCACGAAGGAATCCGGCTTCGACATCGGCGAGACCCTGATCCCTTACTCTCCGGTCGACAGCTACGGTCGCGCTCTTGTGGTGGGGTTTCTCAACACGCTCAAGGTCGCCGGGCTCGGAATCGTATTGACCGTGCTGCTCGGGACGTTGATGGGTATCGCGCGCCTTTCGCGAAACGGGCTCGTGGCGGGACTCGCAACCGCTTACGTCGAACTCATCCGCAACGTCCCTGTCCTTCTGCAGCTCTTCTTCTGGTATGCCCTTTTCCGCAGCTTTCCCGGCCCGGCAAAGGCGCTGCATCCGGTCCCGGGTGTCTTTCTCTGCAACCGCGGACTGATGCTGCCCTTCCCTAACCTCGGCACGCCCGAGCTGTGGGTTATCCTGTCGCTGCCGGTCGCAATCGGCCTGTGGTGGTGGGCGCTGCGGCGCGTCCGCGCGAGGCGTGAGTTGCTGGGACGCGATGGGCCGGAGTCCTGGCTCGTTCACCTCATCGTGCCCGCGTGCCTGCTAGTCGTATCGCTCGCAGCCGGCGCGTCCTGGCACCTTGAAGTCCCGGTGCTGCAGGGACGCAATTTCCGGGGCGGTGCGAGCCTGAGTCCGGAATTCGGTGCACTGCTGCTCGGGCTTGTCATCTACACGGGCACTTTCGTTGCCGAGATCGTGCGCGCGGGAATACTGTCGGTCGACAAGGGCCAGATCGAAGCCGCGAAATCGATCGGCCTTAAGCAGGGACGCATCCTGCGGCTTGTGGTCCTGCCCCAGGCGTTGCGGGTCATCGTCCCGCCGCTCACGAACCAGATGCTGAACCTCACCAAGAACAGCTCGCTCGCGGTCGCGGTCGGCTACCCCGATATGGTGTCCGTCGCCAACACGACACTCAATCAGACGGGACAGGCGATCGAGGGCATCACGCTCATCATGATTGTCTACCTTGCGTTCAGCCTTCTGACCTCGGCCTTCATGAACCGGTACAACCGCCGGCAGGCGCTGAGAACATCGAGCCCACGATGACGCAGGACTCTCTACAACCGCCGAACGCCGCCTTCCGTGGAACGGCCCCCTCCCCAGCCGCCGTGTGGCCGCGGCTTCGCAGACTCTTCTTCGGCTCGACCGCAAACACAATCGTGACCCTTGCCGGCCTCGCCCTGCTCGCGATGACGGTACCGCCTTTCTTCCGCTGGGCCGTGCTCAACGCGACCTGCACCCTTCCCGCCGGTGCATGCCTGTCGCTCGACGGTGCCTGTTGGACGTACGTGGTGGAAAAGGGACGCTTTGTCCTTTTCGGATTCTACCCGCCGGCCGAGCAGTGGCGCCCCTTGATCTGCATCTTGTCCTTTATCGCCATGATCGCAGTCAGTGCCTTCCCCGGGAACTGGTCGCGTCTGCTCGTCTACGCCTGGACGGCGTACTTCGTAGCCGCTGCCGTCCTGCTGCGCGGAGGCGTGTTTGGCCTCGTCCCGGTCGAGAGCGACAAGTGGTCCGGGCTGCCGCTCACGCTGCTTCTGGCCGTGATGGGGATCGTGGCTGCCTACCCCTTCGGAATTTTGCTCGCCCTCGGGCGCCGTTCGCGCATGCCGGTCATCCGGGTGCTGTCGACGGTCTACATCGAGGTCATCCGCGGGATCCCGCTGATCTGCCTCCTTTTTATGTCGTCGGTGGTCTTTCCGCTCTTCCTCCCGAAGGGCATCGTCGTCAACAAGCTCCTTCGGGCCCAGGCGGCCATTATCATGTCCTCGGCAGCCTACCTCGCCGAGGTAATCCGCGGCGGCTTGCAGGCGATAGACCGCGGCCAGTACGAGGCCGCCGACGCGATCGGCCTTTCCTACTTCCGCAAGATGCAGCTCGTGATCCTGCCGCAGGCGCTGAAGATCGTGATCCCTCCCACGGTCAACACATTCATTTCGATGCTCAAGGATACCTCGCTCGTGATCGTCATAGCGCTCTACGATCTCATGAAGACCACCCAGACGACGCTCGCGGATCCCACCTGGATGCCTTTCAGCGCAGAAGCATACCTCTTTGCGGCGGCAATCTACTTCCCCTTCTGCTTCTTCATGTCGCGCTACAGCCGCTATCTCGAAAACCGTCTCGGACGGCGCACTACAGACGCACCGCAGGAGGTCGCATGACACAACACGAACCCATGATCGCAATAGCAGGCCTGAACAAGTGGTTCGATGAGCACCATGTGCTGCGGGACATCGACCTCACGGTCGGCCGGGGGGAGAAGGTGGTCGTCTGCGGCCCGTCCGGGTCCGGGAAGTCCACGATGATCCGCTGCATCAACCGCCTGGAGAGCTACCAGCGCGGGTCGATCCAGATCGACGGCGAACTTCTGACGAACGACGTAAAGCAGATCGAGCGCGTGCGGCTGCAGGTCGGCATGGTGTTCCAGCACTTCAACCTCTTCCCGCACCTGACCATCCTCCAGAACCTGACGCTCGGCCCGATCTGGGCGGCCGGAGTCCCAAAGAAGGATGCGATCGCACGCGCGATGGACTACCTGGAGCGCGTCCACATTGCCCAATACGCGCACCGTTACCCGGGCGAACTCTCGGGCGGGCAGCAGCAGCGGGTCGCGATCGCCCGCAGCCTGTGCCTGCAGCCCAAGGTCATGCTCTTCGACGAACCCACCTCCGCGCTCGATCCCGAAATGGTGAAAGAGGTTCTGGACGTCATGACCGCGCTCGCCGAGGGCGGCATGACAATGATTGTAGTCACGCACGAGATGGGGTTTGCACGCAGCGTCGCCGACACCGTGTGCTTCATGGACGAAGGGCGGATCCTGGAGTCGGCGCCGCCGGACGAGTTCTTTGCCGCTCCGAAAAGCGAAAGGACAAGAACGTTCCTGTCGCAGATCCTGTATTGACGCGAAGGTACGCTCAAGAAAGATTTGAGAATTCAAAGGATTAAAAGACGTGGGGACCTGCGGCCCCCACACCCCCTGCGCCGCTTCGCGGCTTATTTAAAGGAGAGACTATGAGCACAGGCAACCGCGTGGAGGAATTCGAGGCCGCCATCGGCAAGGGCAGGGATGCCTCATTCGAGGCGTTCCGGCGCGAGGTCCGGAACGCCTATATGGACCGGACCCGGCAGGTGTATTTCATCTGGAAGAAGCTCAAGGAAACCCACCCTGAGGTGGACGCGGACCGTGTGGTGCGCGAGGCGGCGTGGGACTTCGGGGTATACCAGGGCCGCAGGATCGCAGCCAAAGCCGGCCGGGACGACCTCGGTCCTGCCGAAGTGCTGCTCGGGCAAACCTCAAAGGGCGGCATGGCCGTGTTCGACCAGGAGATCGTGGAACTCGGCGACGACCGAGCGGTCAAGATCTTCCACTCCTGCCCTCACGTGGACGCGCTGAAGGAACTCGGCGCCACCCCGGCCGAGATCACCCACTTCTGCCGCAACATCCTGTCGGCCTGCGATTTCGGGATCTGCCACCCCTTCCCCAACGTGGAGATCCAGTTCCCGACAACCGTCGCGGACCACACCGGCCACGGCTGCCGGATGATCATCACGCGCCGCCGGCCCGCGGGCTCGAAGTAGAGTGATATTGTCGATCAGCCCTGTCCTTCCAAGTTGCAGGGAAGAGCCAACTTGACTTATGACCCGTTTAAAGACTATATTTAGTCATACCCCTAAGGAGATGGATATGAAACTGTCCGGCCAAATCAAACCGATCAGCTATCTCAAGGCTCATGCCGCAGAGATTGTGCGCAGCCTGGGAGAGAAAGGAGAGCCTCTGGTGATCACCCAGAACGGCGAAGCCAAGGTGGTCATGCAGGACATCGAAAGCTACGAGCAAACACAGGAGACCATGGCGCTGCTGAAAATTCTGGCGCTCGGTATCCGCCAGATCGAAGAAGGCAAGGTTCAACCCTCTGCCGACGTCATCAAAGGGCTTCGTGAACGCAGGAAAGCTCGCTGATGCAATTCCAGGTATTCCTGACGGACGACGCCGCCCGCGACCTGGAAGACTTGTACGATTACATCGACTTGCATGATGCAACGGGCAATGCCGATCACGTCCTCGAAAAGATCGAAAAGTGCTTCACCAGCCTGTCCGAAAATCCTCAGCGCGGGACCTACCCAAAGGAATTGCTCGTCATAGGTCTTCGAGAGTATCGCGAAATTTTTTTCAAACCGTACCGCATCATTTACCGGGTCATAGCCGGGAACGTCTATGTTCTTATGATCGCCGACGGGCGTCGAGATATGCAGACTCTGCTTCAGCGTCGCCTTCTTCAGGCTTAGCACATACAACCTTTTATTCTTCCTTCCGTACTCATGCTTTTCTCTTTTGTGCAAGTAACCTTGAATTTAGTGCTTCCGAACAGCATCAGATCGAACTGATCCAGGATATCAAAATCATTAATTACCAAATATAAAAGGGGCGTATTTCCCATACAGACATCGAATTGACAGCAAAAGCAGGCATCCCTAAGTTCGGTATCCATCAAGAAACAACGATATGGGAGAGCTGAGCGTGAATTGGCTGAAGATTGTCCTGGTAGTCTGTTTTCTGTCAGCGTTGTCGTCTGCACCTGTTCTGGCCGGTCCCCCATTCAGGACGGATGACCCGGAACCTGTAGAGTACAAAAACTGGGAAGTCTATCTCGCATCACAATATGCGGACGATAAAGACGGCGTATCGTACACAGCACCGCATATGGAGATCAACTACGGGATATTTCCCAACTTTCAGTTCCATGTCATACTCCCTGCGGAGTACGTAAAGCCTTCCGGACAGCCTTCCCACTACGGCTACGGAGATACCGAGATCGGGGTGAAATGGAAGTTCTATGAGAACGAAGATGCCCATCTTCTGATCGGGACTTTTCCTCTGGTGGAGGCGCCAACCGGCGATCAGGCCAAGGGGCTCGGCAACGGCGATCCGCAATTCTTCCTTCCTCTCTGGATACAAAAGAGCTGGGGCGAATGGACGACCTATGGCGGAGGAGGCTACTGGATCAATCCGGGAACCGGCAATAAAGACTTTGCCTTTGTCGGCTGGGAGATTCAACGCGAAATTACAAAACAATTCACGATTGGTGCTGAAATATTCCACCAGACGGCGAGCACGGAGGGCGGTGACAGCGACACAGGCTTCAATATTGGTGCCATAGTCAACATCACCGACAAGCACCATGTATTGTTTTCGGCCGGACGAGACATTGACGGACCCAACCGTTTTTCATTCTACATTGCCTATCAGCTGACCTTTGGACCGGAGAAACAGGGGAACGTAGGGACGCACTAACACTAGAGTTGCTTTCAAGTTGATATTTAATTCCCGCCGAGGTGGAAGAGGTTGCCCACCGACCGGTCCCCACGCTATTTGGATCCTTCTTGAACGCAACTCCGTATGAGATGCCCCTCGGCCAAAGCAGGTCGATTACCGCCAGGAATTATTAGAGTCTTAACCCTGCCCTCTTTTTCGAAGAACCAATGGGTTGGTTCGGGGCTCCCCGGCATGGGGAACCCCCAGACTTCAACCTACTATCAGGTAGAAACCTGCGATAACGAGTCCACCGGCTATAACTCCCCCAACTATCGCGAAAGTTGCGCCTCTTTCGGAGATGTTCACGCCTTTTCCTCCGTTAAGCATCGCCAATGCGAACCCGATGACAATGAATAGCAACAGGTTGATTACACCATGTGTGATCCAATGGTGGGGCGTTACACCTTTCATCCAGCTCAGCAAACCTTCATTTAACTCTTTGACGACCACAAGCAGCGCACTGAAAACGCTTGTTACAGCAAGCGACAATCCAAAGGACCGTGTGTACTTCCCGAGAGTGGATTCCGCCGCCGACTCCCGCTCGGCCGCTTCCGTATGGCTCAGATGTCCGAAATATTTTCCGAAAGTTTCGGTTTTCATGGCTATTCCTCCGCGTCAGTTGGGCAGCAGGGCGACTTTTGCTCCCATGCTGATGATCGCTCCAGCGCCTTCCATCGATATCCCTATCACTATCATCAAGCCCGTAACCCACAACATGAGCGACCGGATACCCTTGTTGCGAATCATGTCATTTGAGGCCAGCACAGGAAGAAATGTGGCCAGCAGAACGACCATGAGGACAACGTGCTCTTTGGTTTCCATAAAAAAACCGTGGGCAAACGGCCACGGTCCTTTGAGTATCAATGCTTTTTCGGGAGCATATGAGGTCACGTACCAGTAACCGCCAATCAGGTAAGTGACCCACATAAGGACTGCTATTCCCACACTCAGGCTTCTGATACGAGCGACGTTCGCTTCACTGACATTCAATGTATCGACAAAAACCCAAAGGCATGCCAGTATGAATAAAAGACCAAAAGTGGCATGAAGCATCAACGTAAGATTATCCATCGACTTCCTCCTTTTTCCTCCCGGTGCCCGACTTCTTTCGCACAGGAGGCTTCAAGTTTTCCATGTCGGAGAAAAAAGACAGTTGCCTCGCCCCCCCCACTGGTGACATGAGCCAGGGACAACCTGATGATGAGAAGGAAGAATGGCATATTCGAGCCGGAAAAGCACACGCAGTGGAAAAGGAGCACAGCCGTATTCGAGATTGCGCATGTTTATTAAGCACGACTTACTATTAGTCAATAGTATATAGCTAATTGTATTACTTTCACGCATAGATAGTCTTTTTACGAAATGACATCTGCAAACAGTATTGAAATTTCGCGAATTCGGCATCGTGCAGCAAGCTCCTGAACCAAGTACAGAGATTCGTAAATAAATGACGTTTTCCGGAACCCTTCGTGGGATGGATCAGTAGGTTGGGGAAGCGTAGCGGGATAACTTAATCGTGAATGCTGTTGCTTTATGCTTATCACAGGGCACCCCGTTCCGTTATTCCAGCAAAGCCGCCACGCCGCCGGCCCGGTTTGAACGAGGATGAAAACTCCCCCCCTTGAGTTGAGGCACGGTTTCCTGACCGTGCCGGCCCGGAAGTTGTGAAATGGCTCTGTCGGGAAACCGCCCCATAACCGAATTTGAATTGAAGTTTCATACAAGCGGACGGCTCGGATTCGTATCCGGGCGCGTCAGTGCAAGAGGCCGGTGGAAATCATGCCGGCAACTGGAAGGCTCGCCCGGGCCGACCGGCCTCCCCCTTCCGCTTGCGGAGGAGCCTGAACGTGCCATATTGCGTTCTTTCTTCCTCTTGACTTTCACCTTTTATATACTTTAAATTCGCAAATTGCGAGTTTCTGTGTGTCCCCTGATTCGAGTAATGGAGGAAAGGTATGGCTGGATTGACTCCCGTGCAAAGGAAAGTCTTCGAATTCATTCAGGATCATATCACTCAAAAGGGGTATGCGCCCTCTTTTGATGAGATAAGGCAGCACATGGGCTTTCGTTCCCTGAATTCGGTTGCCAAGCACCTGAAGCAGCTTGAGCAGCGCGGCTATATAAAAACTCACGCAAAAAACCAAAAGCGAGCCGTTGACGTGATTCCGCTCCGGGCCGTTTCCGCGACTTCGATTCCTTTCCTGGGGGTGGTTGCCGCGGGAAATCCGATCGAGGCGGTCGAAATCCCGGAATCAATCGATGTGCCCGAAAACTTTATGGGTAACGGCAGCAACTTCGCCCTGCGCGTCCGGGGAGATTCCATGATCGATGATGGAATAAGGAGCGGCGACATTCTGATCATCACCAGGCAACCCCATGCGGAAAACGGCCAGACGGTCGTCGCCCTGGTAAATGGGGAGGCAACTGTAAAAAATTTTTATCAGCGGGGCGAAGAAACCGAACTTAGACCGGCAAATGCGCAGATGAAGCCGATTCGCATTCCAACCGAAACCGTCGAAATCGTGGGGGTCGTGATGGGGCTCATCCGAAACTACAAGACCCCGAAGCATTCCTGATTGGGGCGAGGCAATGCAGCTTCACAATATCGTGCATTTGAATATTCCCGATTTCTATGCGGCCCTGGAGGAAATACGGCGCCCGGAGCTAAAGAAACGCCCGCTCGTTTTGGCGGAACCGGGAGAGAGGTCCGTAATCCAGGGAGTAAACCGCATCGCCCGGGGCGAGGGCATATACGAGGGCATGTCCATCTCTCTGGCGCGCAGGATGTGCCGCCGCATGACGGCCATCCCCTCGGACCTTTACCACTACCGGGAAAAACACCGGAATATCACGGAAGAAATGGGGCAGTATTCGCCGCTTGTGGAAGGGACCTTGCCGGGATCGTATTTTCTCGACATTACGGGTACAAACGCCTGTGGGGACCGGAGCCGGACATCGCCTGCCGGATCGAAAAAGAACTTGCGGTAAAAACCGGCCTTCA
>JAEZHY010000168.1 GCA_023416335.1 Pseudomonadota bacterium
CTGTCCCGGTGCAATCGCCTGCGCCGTGTAGGACAGGTGGTAATTCCCCGGGCTCAGGCGCTCGGAGTAGAAGCAGGCGGCGTGGTGCCGCAGTTCCTTATGGTAAAAACTCCAGCGGGAAAGGCCATAGGCGCGCCAGTCGCTGTAGCGGTTCCGGTATGAATCCGACGGAATAGCAGATTCCGCCTTTTGTGCATCGACCTGCGAGGCGGTTGCCAGATCCCTGTTGACCGGTTCCAGCCCTCCCGGGACCGGATCTTCGACAACGACGAAGTAACGTTCCGCGGGCAGCGAGACGAACAGATCGACCCGGACGAGGTCGCCGGTTTTGATTTCCATCGGGCTTCCGGGCAACACCCATTTGCCGTCCCGCTCGATGCTGTATTCCCTGTGGATCTCGATTCCCGCGTTAACGGAATCCTCGCTTATTTCAGCAGGAGCGTAGGCAAGTCTGGTTGCATAGTACAGGCGGCCTTCGCCTTCCTTGCGGATCTTCAAAGCCGCTTTGCGATGAATATCGGATTCCGTGACGGCGTAATCGAATGTCACCGGACGGTCCGATAGGTTCTCAAACCGGGCCTTCCCGAGAGCCTGCTGATCGAGCACGCCTTCCACGCTCATCTGCGGTTGGGTGTTTTCGTACATGCCGCTATAACGTAGTATTGCCATTGCTGCGTAGACGTTCTCCTGCGTGGATGCCCAGTGGGGTTTGGTCTTCCTTCCGAGTTCGATCGCCTGCATGAGCCGGACCGGATACTCTCCAAGGTCCGTATTTCCTGGATTGGCTTTCTGATAGGAGAGAAAGGCCAGCAGTATGGCGGAGTTGTCCCTCATGGCCGAGGACAGCATGGACTGCCAGGCGGAATCCGCCTGTTCGGTAAACCTGATGGTCCCGCTGGTCTGGTTCGAGTGGGCAAGAATATCATTTAGAAGTTCCTTCTGTATTTCGATAGTCTCCGGGAATTTGACGAGCGCTTCCATGAAGGAGGCTTTCCCGAAAAGATTCATTCCGGGCAGGTATTTCCTCTGGCGCTCCAGGTCGGGCATGGAGATTTTCGACCTCTCGGCCAGGGCTGCCAGGGCGAGTGCCCTCACGTTCGGCAGGACTTCCCTGCCCGCGGCATCTTCAGCCCCGTCCCGTTTCAAAAGCTCCAGGAGGTATTTTTGCAGCTTTTCCTCCGCCGGAACCGGAGGCGTGTATCCGGCTTCCCTCAGCCAGTTGAATGCCTGCGCCGTGAATGCACTCAGGAATGGACTGACGTACCCGTCTTTGGGCAGATAGAAAGCCATCCCGCCGTTTGGCGCCTGAAACTCCGTGGCTGCAGCCAGGATTTTTTCCACCTCTGCCGCACTCCCTTCCCATGAAAAATCTTTCGGGAAATAAGGTGCAAGTTTCCTGCATGTTCCGGCCATGACCGCGCGGCTGATTTTCTGCTCCCAGCACTCGTGGGGGTATCTTTTCATATAATCGAAAGCGCCGTCGAGCCCTCCCAGGATGGACGGGGACAGGGTGACTCCCAGAAGACCCGATCCGGGGTACATATCCGGGAACTCAACGGCTTGCGATACTTCGCCTGTCAGAATAGTTCCGTAAACTGCGGAAACGCTTTTGGCCTTTCGTGGAAGGACCTTCAAGGTATGTTTCATGCCGTCCCGGTCGCGTTCGTCTCCTGCTCGGGCGGAGAACGCAATCGAACCCGGGCCGGTAGCCTTCAACGGGAGCCGCACCGTGTAGCGTTTGTATGGTTCGACAGTGATTGTCCGAACCACTTCGGCCTTTCCCGCGGATGCAGCGGCGTCGCCTTCAGCCGCCCGGCATTCACCGGTTGCGTCGATCCGGACTTCGATGTTCCTTGTCTCTCCGGTCCGGTTCATTACGGAGAATCCCGCCGAAAAAGTGTCCCCTTCCAACACCTGGTTCGGCATAACCGGACGGATTTCCGTCGACTGGTTCACCTTGAATGTGGTTTCTCCCAGCCCCATCCTGTCGTCCGGCGTGACGGCCATCGACAGAATGCGCCATCCGGTCAGATTGTCGGGGAGCTGGAACTCGGCACTCGCTTTCCCGTTTTCGTCAAGCCGCAGGGATGGGTTCCAGTAACTTACGAACTTGAAGACCGACCGCATGCTCAGGTCGAATCCTGCGCCTGCAGCGGGATCGGCTCCCTTCTTCTCCAGCTTCTCCCGTCCCACCAGTTGCATGATCAGGTTGTAGTTCGTCAGGTCGAGGTCCTCGAGCTTGTAAAAGCCTCTGTAGGGATCGAAAGCCTGGCTCTTTTGCTTCAAAAGGTCGAAAACGGCTTCGTCGAGCACCGCGACCGCAAGCTCGATGGGCGGCTTCTTCCCGTCGGCGGGAAGGTTTCTCGGCGATGCCTCGAATTCGAGCTTCACCGTTTCACGCGGTTTGTAGACTTCTTTATCCGAGGTGCACTTTACCTCGATTTCCTTGTACTTGTCCTTTACCTCGATTCTCGCGTAACCCGTGCGGAAAGTGGGCTTGCCCAGGTCTTCCCCGCCCGGCCCCATGGGTTTGTCCACGCGAGGAGACATGACTGTGGCCGAAAAATAGAACCCCGGCAGATAATCGGGAAGGACCGGAATTTCCAGGACCTCGGAGCTTCCTTCCAGGGTTTTGACCCAGTGGTCCAAAACACCATAACGCTCAATCGTAACGAGCACCTTACCCCCGGGCAGCGGATTCTGCACAAAGAAGCGAGCGGTATCCCCGACATGATACTCTTCCTTCTCAGGATAGATATTGAGCACGTTTCCTTCGGGAGTTTCCCAGAGAACATAGCTTTTCCCCGTAACATAGCAATTCACCGCGGTTTTGTGGCTGCGGCCGCGCGTGTCCGAGATCCGGGCGATAATTCTCATGGTTCCGGACTGTTTGGGAGTGACCTGGAATGTCTGCGGTTCCGTTCCGGACGTGAGATCGAACCCTTCCACCTGTACCCATTCTTTCGTGTACTGCGTGGGGTAGGCGTCTCCGGCTTCCTTCACGCGGGCTGCTTTGGTCTCGAGCTTTTCGATGTCGATCCTGGTCGCGACGTCCGGGATGAGCTTCCCGTGTTCATCCACGACGGCGAAGGCAACGTTTGTGGGTTTCCCTTCAGCAAGGAGCCAGTCCGTTTGCAGAAGCCCTACGTAGCGGTCCCTGCCGAAATAAACGGCGGTCGCCCGGGCTGCAACGGATTTCCCCCGTTCATCTTTGACCGTGCTCTCAACCCCGAGTGTCCCATACTGTATCGGTAAATCCGTCAGGGTGAACCGGGACTCCATGTTTCCGTCATTGTCCAGTTTGCCCTGTGTCTGGAAAACCGAATGCGGACGCGGGTATCGCCCTTCCTCCTTATCGAAAACGTCAAACCGGAATTCCCGGACCTGGGGGTTGTCAGGGTGAAAATCCCGGGGCTCGACGGACGCCGTAATGCGGGCTTCAGCATTGCCGTATGGGCCTCCGGCGTGCAGTTTGGCCTGAGTTGAAACCTTGACATCGTCGCCTGTACCGAAAAGGTCTCCGTTCAGTTCGGCCGTCACACGAAAAGGCGAGGGCGTAAAGTCGCTCACCAGTACCTGCAGGGGGTCCAGTTCCAGTTGCGCGAAATCCGCATTCAAACTGAACATGTACTGGCCGACCGCCCCATTTTTCGGAATTGTGAATTCGCCGTCAAAAGCGCCGAATTCGGAAAGGGTGATATTGTCGCGCTGATGGATCACTTTGCCGGACGGGTCCCTGACCTTCAGGCTGTACGTGCCGGATTTCGGCTGAACAAAACGACGGTTCTCCTGGTCTCGAACATAGATTTTGAACTGGACGGTATCTCCCACCTTGTAGATGCCCTGGGCCGTAGCCCCCCAGGCATGCAGGTGTCCGTGAAGGGTCCGCGTAAAGAACGGGATATATTTGTTATTGGGACCTTCGGAATCCACCCGGAAATCGTAGCGAAGCGGGACCAGGGCGACGTCTCCGTCTTTTCGGCACCAGACAACCAGTTCCTGGGCATCGCGCTTGAATGACCCGGATGAATTCAGTTGCGGATCGACCTTTGCGGTTCCATCCAGTTGCGCGACTCCATTGGAGTCGGTAATCCCTTCGGAAAGAACGGCGGGATTTTGGCCCAGATCCTGGAACGAGTCTTTCTGAATATTGACCGTTACGCCGGATACCGGCTGCCCCGATTGCAGATCGGTTACCCAGACCACCGTATTGAAGTGCCCCAGTTTGACATGGACATGGAACGGGGTAACCTGGGCCACGAACCAGTTCGGCTGGTAATCTTTTTCGCGAAGTTTCGGCAAAGTGTCGATATTTCCGCTCACTACTCCTGAATCTCGTGGGATGAGACTGCGGATGCCGAGGGAGATGGGGACGGTTTTGTCCTGTTTCTTGGTGAACGGGAGTATTTTGTTCTGAGTGGGGGACTTTGAGTCCGCAGTGAGAACTTCGTATTTCAGCTCGATACGATCGAGATTGGTTGCAAGGATCGGCAGGTCGGTGTCCAGCCCTTTTTCGAGAACCGACATATTCTTGAAAAGATGCAGATCGGGCGGCCTGTGGTCCATTGCAAACCGCATATCGATATCTTTTACGAGGAAGCGTCCGAATTCGTCCTTCAGCTCTTTTGCTTTTGCCTGGATGCGGTACTCGGCGAAAGGTTTCAACGCATCACTTTCGAGATAGGAGACATAGGGTTCTCCCTTTCTGTGTTCGTCCGAGAGCCGCGAATAGTCGCCTTCGGTCCAGAGGTCCTCACTGTTTTCTTCTTTTCCGCCGGTGCTGATGTGGACCTTCTGACGGATTTCACCCTGCATTGCGGGCGAGGAAAAGAGCAGGGAGACCATCTGCGCGGGACTGCAGCGCCGGTTTGGGGAAAAGGGATCTTCCGGCTTCATGAGGATCTGCTGTCCCTTCAAATCCATGCATTGCACGCCCAGGAGCCGGAAAGGGGCCAACGTCTGGAATGCAGCGATGTTCCTCGTATCCACTCCTGGTTCGGGACCTTTCAGGGAAACGATCCCGGGTTCCACGGCAAGGCCCCCCGGGTTGTCCGGCGGGAGTTCCTTCAACGGAACCAGGAACCAGTTTATCCCGGGTTCCGACTTTGCGCGTTTGTCCTCGGAGATTTTAGCCGCTACCCTGCCGCCTTTTTCAGTCTTGAAATAAAGGTGGGCTTCCAGGGAGTCTTTCCGGACAGGCTGGTTGAAGCGGACCCTGTACGAAGGCATTCCCGGTGAAACCCACTTCTGAAAAGAGCTGCTAATGATTTTGGGGCGCTGGGTCACAAAACTGTGGCTGACGGGCGCGGCGAGTGAGGCCCCGTCCTCGGATCTGATCTGCGGGCTGACCCTAATGTTATATCGTGTCGCCGGGAGCATCGCATGCTGCTCGTCCAGTTGGCAGGCCAGGCTGGAAGGGTTCAGCCATCGCCACTGGCACGAGAGACCCGGCTCGATGTTTATGGGCACCTCTGAAGCGTTTCGCTCCATTCTTCCCAGAGGTACCACCGGCCGGTCGAATTCGAATACAATTTGCCGCCCGGGCGGAACATCGACGCCGGAAGGAAGAATGCGCGAGATCTTCAAGGCGGCCCCGGTATCAGCTGCCGATGCGCACTGAGCGGGGACCAGGAAGGACAGGAACCCAAGGAGTACGATTATCCATGCCGAGAGGGTTCCAACTTTGAATCTGTCGAAATTGCCTGCGCAATCGCCCTGATACATTGGCTCTCCAGTGGATGAGGTAAGGTGGTCTTGTAACGCGCCTTAAATATCTTTTCGTCGAAGAAGGCAGGCGAAGAATAATTCGCTCCCGGCCTTATAGATCTCTTTATACCAATCCGATAAATCATGCAAAAACAGTGACTAACAGAGTCCACGGTCGGAAAAAAATTGTACGAATCCCCGAGAATTCGGCATTCGGGTCCGGCCGCGGACGGTCAATTACACTGCCGGATAACACTTTTACAAAGCTGTAATTTCATGTATATGCTAAAAAGTATCGGCTAATTGATAACTCTAGATAAGTATGCCTCGAATATGCTTTCTGTACTCCGCGAAAGGTTGGAAAAATATGGAACAACTGCGATCCCGCAAGCCTGAGTCTTCGGAAAACCTTCTTTCGGTATGCCCGGCCGGCGAGTCGTTTCCGCTCCCGCAAGAGTCGGACTACGACGAGGAATTCGAACGGCTGAAGAAACTGGTGGACCGGCAGAGGCTGTTGGGCCGTGAGATAGTGGTCGTGATGGGTGTGGGCTTTGTCGGTGCGGTTATGGCGGGTGTTGTTGCAGATTCCGTAGACCGAAAAACCGGAGAGCCGTCCAAGTTCGTGATTGGAATGCAGCGGCCTTCGACCAGGTCTTACTGGAAAATCCAGTATATAAATCGTGGAAAGGCACCCGTTGAAGCGGAAGATCCCGAAGTCGCTCCGCTCATTCACCGTTGTGCCCTGGAAAAAAAGACGCTCGTTGCCACTTTCACTTATGACGTTCTCTCGCTTGCGGACGTGGTGGTGGTAGACGTTCAGTGCGACTACGAGAAAGAGACGCTGGGCAATGTACGCCAGGGGCATGCGGATATAGCCGCCCTCGAAGACTGCCTCAAGGTGATCGGGGATAGGATCAGGCCGGAGTGCCTCGTGCTTATTGAAACGACCGTGCCGCCGGGTACCACTCAATACGTTGCCTATCCGATCGTAAAGAGGGCATTCGAAAAACGCGGAGTGCAGTCGGAACCGCTCCTGGCCCATTCGTTTGAACGCGTAATGCCCGGCAGGAACTATGTGGCTTCCATCCGGGATTTCTGGCGCGTGTGCAGCGGAATCAACCGGGAGTCCCGCGAGAGGGTCCAGGCATTTCTTTCGGATGTGCTCAACGTTGCCGACTATCCTCTCACAGTCCTGGAAACGCCGATCGAAAGCGAAACCTGCAAGGTGGTCGAAAACTCCTACCGTGCAACCATCCTGGCCTTCCTGCACGAGTGGAGCGTTTTTGCCGAGCGAAACGGAATAGACCTCATCAAGGTTATAGATGCCATCAAGGTTCGGCCGACGCACTCGAATATCATCTTCCCCGGACCCGGAATAGGCGGCTATTGCCTTCCGAAGGACGGGGGACTTGGCGTCTGGTCGTATCAGACCCTGCTCGGGTTCGAAGACGACATATTTAAAATAACTCCCCAGGCGATCGATATTAACGATACCCGGGCCCTCCATGTTGCCCGCCTGGTGCGCGATGCTCTCCGCAATATGGGCAAGATCGTCGCGGCCTGCAAAGTTGCGGTTTTTGGAGCTTCCTACAGGGAAGACGTTGGAGATACCCGCTATAGCGGTTCGGAACTGCTGGTGAGAAAACTTGCGGAAATGGGGGCCGAAATATCGGTCCATGACCCGTACGTCAAGCACTGGTGGGAATTCGAGAAGCAGGAGTCCTATCCGGCGCCCGGACATTCCTGGTCGCGCTTTTTCAGAAACCAGGAAAAGCTGAAGGAATTGACGGTGAGCAAAGATATCGGCGACGCGCTCAAAGGGGCGGATGCAATCGTGTTTGCCGTACGCCATCACCATTATCTCAACCTGGTGCCGGAAGAAATTGTCGGAACCACCGGAAAGCCTGTCGCCGTTGTGGACTGTTTCGGCATTCTGGACGATCGCAAGATCAGACGCTTTTTCGAATTGGGATGCGAGGTGAAGGGACTTGGGAGGGGCCATGTGAAAAGAATCAAAGACGAAGTGAGGGCGAGGAGATAATACAAATTTCGAAATGCCGGCTTGATTCGCCCCCCGGCCGTGACTTATTTGAACACAGTTCTCACGGAAGTCGGTCCTGATTGCTTTTCAGACAAAGGCGGTATAATAATCCGTTCGCTATCCCTTTGCTTTGGATGATCCGTACCACCATGAATGAAGTAGAGACACCAAAGTTGGAAAAAAACGAAAAGTCGAATGGAGCGGATGGAAATCCGCGATTTTGATCAAATTCCTCGTATTCCTGGCCGTCTTTTGCGGTTTGTTCGTCCTGCTGTACAAAACCGGCTGGATCGACGTTTTCTTTTCGAAAGATGATGCGCAGGCATTTCTGGAATCGCTTGGGCCTCTGAAGTTTGTCGGGTTTATTCTTCTTCAGGCTGCGCAGGTGGTCCTGGCTCCGATACCCGGGGAGGTCACCGGCATCATCGGCGGATACTTCTTCGGCCTCGGCTGGGGCGTGATTCTCTCTACCGTTGGCCTGACCCTTGGCTCTTTTATCGCTTTTGCTCTTTCGAGAGTCTTCGGACGCCCGCTTGTGGAGAAACTCGTCGATCCCGCCGTACTGGGCCGCTTCGACTACCTTCTCGATCGGAAGGGCATCTTTCTCGTATTCGTCCTGTTTTTGCTCCCCGGAATTCCGAAAGATTATCTGTGTTTTATTCTGGGACTTGGCCAATTCACGGCACTCGAGTTCCTGGCCGTCAGCACGTTGGGGAGACTGTTCGGTACGGTCCTGCTGACCCTGAGCGGCGGCTTCATACGGTATCATCAATATGGGAAGCTGGGTGTTCTGGTCGCGGCAGCCGCGGCCGTATTCCTTCTCGTCTATTTTCAACGGAACAGGATCGAGGAGGCGTTGAGGTCTCTGCATCCGAATAAATCCTGAATGAAATAATTCCGGGCATTGTTTATGATACAAAGGGGAAGGGGAGATATCCCCGTCCCGGGGAGATGCTCGTACTCCAGACAAGAAAGAGGAAAGGGTGCTCACAAACGCAATTTCGGTTTTCGCCATTTATTGCCTGGAAATGACCGGCTACTTCGGTGCGGCCTTCCTCATGGCGCTCGAAAGCATGATATTCCCCGTCCCAAGCGAGGCGGTGATGCCCTTTGTCGGCTTCCTTGTCGCCGACGGGAAGTGGAATTTGTGGATCGCGATTCTCGTGACCAGTGTCGGTTCGATTACGGGTGCCCTGATTTCCTATTTCATGGGCTATTACGGGGGCAAGCCTCTTATCCTCAAAGTGGGCAAGTACCTGTTGCTCAATCAACATGACCTGAAGTGGACGGAGGAGTTCTTCGGCCGCCGAGGCGGGACCCTGACGCTTTTCATAAGCCGCTTCATTCCCGTGGTCAGGCATCTAATTTCGATCCCCGCCGGAATGGGCAAAATGAAGCTTCTGCCTTTTTTCCTGGCCACGCTCATCGGCGCGACCATCTGGAATTCATTCCTTCTCGTTCTCGGAATGAAGTTGCGCGAGCATTGGACAATCGTGCAGCATTACTCGCACCAGGTTGATATAGCGGTGGTCGCAATCCTGCTGCTCGGTTTCATCCTCTTTATAAAATCCCGGTATAAAAAAAAGACGGCTGAAAATCCGGTTGCGGAATAGAGTGAATTGCCTGGATAGGTTTCCCAAGTCCTCGGGTGGGCTCTTATTCCGTCATCCCGGCAGGCATTTGAGCCGGGATCCAGGCGTAGGGTGGGGGAGCGGAGCGGGGTGGTCTCATCGTGCCCACCGGCCATCCCCTCGGGACTAGACTCATCGGGAAGACCGGGCGGTGGGCACCCCAAAAGCCGGTGCCCACCCGACCGTTGCTGCCGCATTTCCGAATCCAACGTTCAATGTCTTCGCTGGTTCCCAAGGTCTCCTTGGGAACCCCGGCCTACTCCTGCGATGCTGCTGTTTATTTGGATCTATGCAAAAGAAAAGGGGCGCCGAAGCGCCCCTTTTGAACCTGATTGACCGGACAGCTATTAACTGTCTATTCTCTTTCGGAGAGTTCCACCAATACGCCGAAGGTGGACTTGGGGTGCAGGAAGGCGATCTTGGCGCCGCCGGCTCCTCTTCTCGGCTTCTCATCGATCAGTCTGACTCCCTTTGCCTTGAGTTCTGCAAGGGCTTCTTCAATGTTCTCGACCCTGAAAGCGATGTGCTGTACGCCCTGGCCCTTGGCTTCGATGAACTTGCCGATAGGGCCGTCCGGCGCGGTCGATTCGAGGAGTTCGAGTTCCGTGTCCCCGACAGGAAAGAAGGCGGTCGTGACTTTCTGTTCCTGTACCGTTTCGCTCCCCGCATGTTGGATCCCGAGAACTTCGGAGTACAGTTTTTTCACTTCTTCTATGCTGTTTACCGCTATGCCTATGTGGTCAACTCTGAGTACCTTCATGACGCCTCCTTTTGCATTTGGGGAATGGAAAGCCATTCACTGACAATTTCACGCATCAGCGTGTAGGGGTCCCCCTGCCGCCGGAGAATTTCTTCGACGGCCTTGTCAAGTTTTCCTGACTGCTGCAAATATTCCCGCACGACTTTGAAAAGTTCGTTGTGGATGAGCTGCAGCGTTTCCTTATAAGTCCGTTCGCGTCTTTTTTCGTAAAACCTGCCGGAATCCTGCAGGAATTTCCGGTGGGACTCTATCGCCTGCCAGAGTTCTTCGATTCCGATATCTTCGACGGCAACCGCCTTCTGCACGGGGGGCGTCCAGTCATTTGCCTTGATCTGGGAATCGATGTCCAGCCGGCTGCATACTTCGGTGCAGACCTGGTCTGCCCCGGGTTTGTCGGATTTGTTTACCACGAAAACATCGGCAATCTCCATGATGCCGGCCTTCATGCTCTGTATCGAATCGCCCAGTCCGGGCACCAGCACCAGGCAGGTCGTATCGGCAATGCCGATGATGTCCACCTCGTCCTGGCCGACACCCACGGTTTCGATGATGACCACGTCCTTGCCGAATGCATCGAGAACTCTCACCACGTCGCCCGTGGATTTCGCCATGCCGCCCAGAAATCCGCGCGTGGCCATGCTTCTGATATATATCTCGGGATCGTTGCTCAGCTCGCTCATGCGGACGCGATCTCCGAGCAGAGCACCGCCTGTGAACGGGCTTGACGGGTCAATGGCAATTATGCCCACGGACAGGCCGCTTCTTCGGATGGCGCGTGCGAGTTTATCCGTCAGAGTGCTTTTCCCGGCTCCGGGAGCCCCTGTGATCCCGATTATGTATGCTTTCCCCGTGTGCGGGTACAGCTTCGGCATGCATTCGTACGCTCTAGGATCTTCATCTTCGAGCCAGGTGATCAGTCGCGCGGCCGATCGTGTTGAGCCTTCCAGGATTTGGGCTGCAAAATCAGCGGACATTATTTTTCAATTCCTTTCACTACCAGCAATAAAAACTTTCAACGCGGAGCCTGGCGGAAGGGGATTGGGAGTCTCGGATTCCGAATTAACAGCACACCCCGCTTTGAAGCCTTCGGGACGGTCATGCTCGCGACAGTCCCTGTTCATCTGTCCTATTGCCTCGGGAAGAGCCGGTTTGAGAGCCTGGAAAGAGGCGGGCAAAACTTTTGAAACCCGTCCGCATTTTGCGGACGGGTTTCCTTGACCGTTTTCCGGCGTCAGACCTAAGCCCGAAGCCGGTTAAGTTTAACGCTTCCTGACGTTATCCTCAATGAACTTGACTATTTCCGGGGTCGGCGTACCGGGTCCGAAAACCGCCGCCATCCCGTTCTTTTTCAGAAAATCATAATCTTCCGTCGGGATGATACCGCCGCCGACCAGCAGGACGTCGCTCAGTCCCTTGGTCTTCAGCAGTTCGGCAACCCTGGGGAAGAAGTAGTTATGAACGCCGGAAAGGCTGCTCAGGCCGACGACATCAGCGTCTTCCTGCTCAGCGGCGGCGACGATCATCTCAGGCGTCTGCCGCAGCCCGGTGTAAACAACTTCCATTCCCGCTTCAGCAAATATTCTCGCTAGCAGTTTGGCGCCGCGGTCATGTCCGTCGAGACCGGGCTTTGCCATAATCATCTTGATTTTTCTGGCCATGGAATTTTCCTCCGAAATAGCAGTTTCTACGTGTTAAGACCAGTCTTATACGAATTCTTTCGGCCGGTATTCGCCGTAGACCTCGCGCCATACGTCACAGACTTCGCCAACCGTCGCCTTGGCCTTGACGGCTTCGATGACGTAAGGAATGACGTTTTCATTGGTCTGGGAGACCTGGCGCAGTTTGTCGAGGGCTGCTTTCCACTTCGCCTGATCTCTCTTGGCACGGAACTCTTTCAGCTCGGCCGTTTTCTGCTCGCCGACGGACATATCGATTTTGAGAAGCCCGGTCGGAGGCGGCTCTTCCATGGTGTACTTGTTGATGCCTACATAGACGCGCTCGCCGGATTCGATTTCTTTCTGGAACCTGTAAGAGCTGTTCTGGATTTCTTTCTGGATGTAACCCTGTTCGATCGCGGTAAGCGTTCCGCCCATCGCGTCGATCTTCTTGATGTACTCGTCGATTTCCGCTTCGATCTTGTCCGTCATGTGCTCGACATAGTAGCAGCCGGCCAGCGGGTCGATCGTATCGGTGGCGCCGCTTTCCTCGGCAATAATCTGCTGGGTGCGGAGTGCGACGGTAACGGCCTGCTGGGTGGGCAGACAGAGCGCTTCGTCATAGGAGTTCGTATGCAGCGACTGTCCTCCGCCGAGGGCCGTGGCGTAGGTCTGCAGAGCAACGCGGACGATGTTGTTTAGCGGCTGCTGGGCCGTCAGGGTCACGCCGCCGGTCTGTACGTGGTAGCGGAGCATCATCGAGCGCGCATCTTTTGCCTTGAAGCGGTCTCTCATGACCTTCGCCCAGTATCTGCGGCCTGCGCGGAACTTGGCCACTTCTTCGAGAACGTTCGTGAAGGCATTGAAGAAGAAGCTGAGGCGGGGTGCGAAGGAGTCGACATCCATGCCGCGCTCGATACATGCCTGGGTATAGGCGATACCGTCAGCCAGTGTGAAGGCCATTTCCTGTGCTGCCGTCGATCCCGATTCACGAATGTGGTAGCCGCTGATGCTGATGGTGTTCCACCGGGGTACTTTTTTCTGGCAGAATTCGATGAGGTCGACCGTCAGCCGCATGGTCTGCTTGGGGGGATAAATGTACTGACCGCGGCAGATGATCTCCTTGAGCACGTCGTTCTGGACGGTCCCGCCGACTTTGTCCCAGGGTACGCCCTGTTCCTCTGCGATCGCGAGGTACATGGAAAGCAGTACGCCTGCGGGGGCATTCATGGTCATCGAGGTGGTGACTTTGTCCAGAGGAATGCCGTTAAAAAGAGTTTTCATGTCATCGATGTGGTCGATTGCGACGCCGACCTTCCCGACTTCACCCATGGAGAGGGGATGGTCGCTGTCGTAGCCAGCCTGGGTGGGCAGCTGGAAGGCAACGCTCAGACCCGTCTGGCCCTGCTGGAGCAGGTAGCGGTACCGGGCGTTGGTTTCCTTGGCGTTTCCGAATCCCGCATACTGGCGCATCGTCCAGTAACGGCCGCGGTACATGGTGGGCTGTACGCCGCGGGTAAACGGGAACATGCCGGGGTAGCCGAGGTCACGATCGTAGTCCAGCCCTTGTACATCCAGAGGAGTATAGAGCCGTTCGACCGGAGTACCCGAAATCGTGGTAAAAACGGGCTTTGCTTCGGGCGACTTCGAAAGAGTCTTGGCAACAGGTCCCTGATCCCACTTCTCTTTACCAGCTTGAATTTTTTGTAGTACCTTCTCATCAAACATAAGTACCCTCCTCAACGCGAAATTCCACACGACACCCCGCTGGTTGCTTCAGCGGATTCTGTTAAAAAAAGCACGAACCGCAACACAGTTCGGCGCCCTTGGCCATTTTTTCTCTCAGCAACCTGTGAAAAAACAGACCCGAGCAGGAACAACATAGGAGAAAGGGTTAGAATTGAACGTGCGCCACCTTGCCCGACTGGCCGCAACAGCGTGGGCAGGGGAATCGGGAAACCAATTTCACTAATGGTCTATATCAGCAGTTCCTTTAAGAATCAACAGAATTGACGGGAGATCGTGAAAAATAGTGAATGGTTTTTCAGCGAATTCAACAAAAGAAGACCTCCGTTCGTCGAAGGACACAGCAGGTTTTCCTCTTTGCGAACATTTCGCAACGTTTGCACCTTATATGTGCGATTCACAATTAGTCTTGACGGATTGTGAAAAGATGTTCTATTATGCAGGAGTTGCAACTGCCCTACCCCCTTACCATTTCTGCCCCGGAGGAACAAAAGCATGGTCCCTTACGTAAAGACTGTCGAAAGCCCTTGCCGAAAATGCGAAAACATCGACCAGAACAAGGAGGATTGCGCTAAGGATTGTGCCAAATTGAACGCTTTCCAGATTGCCATTCTCCGTCACGATGAAATCAACATCAAAAACTTCCAGATCCGGTATCCGACGCTTATTCGGAAAGCCGGTTGAGAATCGATCGAGGCAATTTCCGGAATCGCATCTTCGAATGTTCGTGCTCATCCTGAATCGGCATAGGGGGCTGAAAGCAGGCACCTGGAATTCCTGAGAAAATTATCTACATGTAATCCAAGAACGAGGCGGCAGCGATAATGCCGCCTTTTTCTTTTGCTGAATTGTGAACTGCGTAACTATCAGGCGCAACAATAAGAATCCTTCCCGGCTGTGACAAGCGGGCATTGGCGGCGCGGTGGGCACCATATGTCTGTGTGCCTTTTCGAGTGGGGCTTTCGGAACAGGTTATACAGAAAGGGCTGGTTCCCAAGGCGGACCTTGGGAACCAGCGGAGTATTTCCTTAAAGCAACAACATTGAGGGGTAGGGTGGGGGAGCGAAGCGGGGTCCGGTTTTTTCGGGTGCTCACCATCCGGCAATCCCGGCGAGGGGCGGGCGGTGGCACGATAAAGCGTTGTGCCCACCCTACGGGGCTTTTCCGGCGAAGGAAGCTGGAGCTTCCAAAGGCGGGGTTCGCAATTAAATGCCTGGTGAGAAAGAATAAAAAAGGGGGCGGCAGGAATCCTGCCGCCCCCTCATTATTCCAGCTTAAGTGCGAATACTACGCTTTGGCTTTCGCTGCAGCGATCATATCCTTAACGCCGGCCTGTTCTTCCTGCAGTTCCTTCAGCGTGAAGTCCATCCTCTCGCGCGAGAACGCATCGATTTCCAGGCCCGTCACCCTCTCGTACTTGCCGGGGGTGCAGATAACGGGCACGCCGTACATGGTGCCTTCGGGGATGCCGTAGGACCCGTCGGAAGGAATGCCCATCGTTACCCATTTGCCGTCCGTGCCCAGCGCCCAGTCATGCATATGACCGATTGCGGCGTTGGCTGCAGAAGCGGCCGAGGAGAGCCCGCGGGCTTCGATGATGACTGCGCCGCGTTTTCCGACCTTGGGGATGTATTCCGTCTTGTACCAGTTTTCGTCAACCAGCTTGGCTGCCGGCTTGCCGTCAACCGATGCATAGCGGATATCAGGATACATCGTGGGGGAGTGATTGCCCCAGACGATCATTTTCTCAACCGAATCCACCGGCTTGCCGACCTTGGCGGCCAGCATCGACTTGGCACGGTTGTGGTCGAGGCGCATCATCGACGTGAAATTGGCCTTCGGCAGGTCGGGAGCCGAATTCATGGCGATCCAGGAGTTGGTGTTGGCGGGGTTTCCGACAACGATAACCCTGATGTCGCGCGAGGCAACTTCGTTCATCGCCTTGCCCTGCTCGATGAAGATTTTCGCATTTTCCATCAGCAGGTCTTTACGTTCCATTCCGGGACCGCGAGGCCTGGCGCCGACCAGCAACGCGTAATCCGCATCCTTGAAAGCGACTCTCGGATCGCCGGTGCCGACCATGTCGACCAGCAGCGGGAAAGCGCAATCTTCGAGTTCCATCATCACGCCCTTGAGCGCTGCCTGGACTTTATCTATCGGGAGTTCCAGCATCTGCAGGATGACCGGCTGATCTTTGCCGAGCATCTCGCCGCTGGCTACTCGGAATAACAGGGCGTAGCCGATCTGGCCGGCAGCTCCTGTCACTGCAACACGTACGGGTTTTTTGGCCATTATACTGCTCCTTTCTCGATTGAGTTCGATTCGGAAATTCCGTTACCCGATCACCGCAAGCAAGTCGCCCTTCTGCACGCTCTGGCCTTCCTTGCAGAGGATCTGTTTGACCGATCCGGTGGCGGGGCTCAGAATGGAGTTCTCCATTTTCATGGCCTCGAGAATCATTACGACGTCGCCTTCTTTTACCGCGTCGCCTTCCTTCACCGCATACCTGACAACCATACCGGGCATGGGGGCTTCCAGCTTGGCACCGCCTGCAACCGGGGCGGCTGCGGGCTTCGGAGCTGCCGCAGGCGCTGCTGCAGGAGCGGCGGCTGCAGGCTTCGGAGCCACGGGGACAGGTCTCGGCGCGGCCGCAGGCATCGGGGCGATCCCGGTGATCATGGGAGTGCCGCCGATTGCTTCTACTTCTACCGAGAAGTAATCGCCGTCAACGAACACGTTGAACTGGCGAGCGCCTTCGCCCTTCTCGGGAACCTCTTTCTTGGGTTTCTCGACCAGCAATCCGGCCTTGGCTTTCTTGACAAGCTCGGCCTCTTTTGCGCAGTCTTCCAGGGTCTTGGGCATAACTTCCTTGGGAATGGGCTCTTTGCCGTATTTCCAATTGAGGAAGCGCTTGCCGGTGATCGGGTACATGCCGTAGATCAGAACATCGTCGATGTCCTTGGCAAGACCCTTCATATCTTCCCAGTTCTTCGGCATCTCGGGTTCGAGAATGTCGGCAGGACGGCCCGCGAAAGGCGTCTCGCCTCTCGGATATCCCTTGAGGGCCTTCTTCGTGATCTCGGGGTCGCACGGAACGGCGGTTTCGCCGTACAGACCGTAGAAGAGGTCCTTGCTCTGTGCGGAGATCATCTTGTAGCGTTCCTCGGGGGTGTCGAAGAGAACGTTGTTCACTGCCTGGATGCCGACAATCTGGCTCGTCGGGGTAACCAGGGGAACCTGACCCATTTCTCTGCGGACTATCGGCAGCGCCTTGAAAACGTCATCCAGCTTGTCGCTGGCGCCCATTTCACGGAGCTGGTTGATCAGGTTGGAGAGCATGCCGCCCGGCGTCTGGTGGAGCAGAACGTTGATGTCGATGGTCGACATACGGTCGTCGAGCAGATGGCGGTACTTGGGTGAAATCGATTCGACGAAATTGCCGCATTTTGCAAGCAGGCGGAGATCGAAGCCGGTTTCCCTGTTGGTGCCTTTGAGGGCAACGACAAGGGGCTCGATCGCCGGATGGGAACTGCGGAAAGCCCAGGGGGAGAGGCAGGTGTCGACGATATCGACGCCGGCTTCGATTGCCTTGAGCAGGGACAGGTCGGCCATGCCGGAAGTGAAATGGCTGTGGAGATGGATGGGGACCTTGAGGTTTTCTTTAAGGGCTTTTACCAGATAGTATGCATCGTAGGGAGCGATGAGACCCGCCATGTCCTTGATACAGACGGAGTCGGCGCCCATGTCTTCGAGTTGTTTTCCCTTTTTGATATAATATTCAAGGTTATAAACGGGGCCGCCCATGCGGGGTTCGGTCAGCGAGTAGCAGATCGTGCCCTGGAAGTGCTTTCCGTTCTTTTTGATCGGTTTTACGACTGTTTCAAAATTCCGGTAGTCGTTGAGAGCGTCAAAAGTACGGAATACGTCGATACCGTTGATGCATGCGCGGTCGGTGAAAGCTTCGGCCATATCGTCGGCGTAGTTGCGGTATCCGACCAGGTTCTGGCCGCGAAGCAGCATCGAGAAGGGAGTATTTTTAATGTGCTTTTTCAGCACGCGAATACGTTCCCAGGGGTCTTCATTGAGGAAGCGGTGCATCGTGTCGAACGTGGCTCCGCCCCAGACTTCCATTGCCCAGAAACCAATCTTGTCCATTTCTTCGGCGATGGGCAGCATGTCTTCCGTTCTTCCGCGTGTTGCAAACAGCGACTGATGGCCATCACGGAAGGTCAGGTCTTCCACCTTGATAGGATTGTCAACTTTGACAGGCGGCTCGTCAATAAGAACGGCTGTCAATGATGTACCGTGTCGATGTGCGTTCTCCATCCTTGTGTCTCCTTCTCCGTTCGAGATCTTCGGTTTCGCTCAGCTCACCTCAGCACCAGACTTGAACACCAGCAGTCACTCAGCAAGGAAACATCCTCTAGAAAACATACTGGTATCTTAATTTGACTTTGGAGCTTCGAATGTCCCACAAGCTATTCCGTACTCATTCAAAGCCAGAGGTCAAAACCTGTTTTTGCTAACGGGGTAAACGCATCTGCCAAGCCCATCTAACATCCATAGCCGCCGATCTTCCGGCCAAAGCAAATGGGCTGCTCATAACTACGGGCTGTGCGGGTCTGCTCATCTGCTGCGCCAGCATAAGGGCTTCCTGCTCTGCCTGCAGGTAGTACCCGATCGCGGATGAGATAGCCGCAATGACTTTCGGTTCTACATTCATCAGTACCCTCCATTGTCGAGTGCAACACGTTTACGCTCAGAACATCGTTCGAATCCGATCGGCCACTCATGAATCCAGCAGATCTTCCCGCGGCTAATCAGTAATCCCAAGCCGTTTATGGAACCTCCATCCGGAGGATCGGCCCGCCGAATTCCCCATGCGGGGGAGAACCCGGCAAATATCCGCTACGCAGCCCGACGGCTCCTCTTCTTGAGACTGCTTATACGGCGGCGAAAAGAATCGGCCAGCTTGACCTTCCCGTCTTCCTTCGCCTGCTCGTGTCTGCCTCTCAATTCCTTTATCTTCGCCTTGATCGCGCGAACATCGACATCTTTCTTCCTGCCTTTTTCGTCGACTATTCCGCGCTCTTCTTTGATTGCAGAGATCAATTCCGCCTTGTTCATCGCATGAACGCCGACCAGGTTGCCCGATGCAAGGGCCAGGTCACGGAGTTCTTTCGCGGTCATCTTGTCCAGCGGCTTCTCTTTCTTTTCTTTTTCCTTCTTGCTCATCATCTACTCCTTTACCTGTGCTTTTTCGATTAACTCAGAGAGCTTCAGGAAAGGCTTGAACAGGTCTATGGGAATAGGGAAGAGCGTCGTCGAATTATGCTCCGCCGCTATTTCGCGCAACGTCTGCAGGTATCTGAGCTGGAGCGCCATGGGATGTTCCTGGATGATCGCAGCCGCTTCCGAAAGTCGTGTGGCCGCCTGGTACTCACCTTCGGCGCTGATGACCTTGGCGCGCCGTTCACGCTCGGCTTCAGCCTGCTTTGCCATTGCACGCTGCATTTCCTGCGGCAGATCTATATGTTTTATTTCGACAACCGTAACTTTTATTCCCCACGGGTCGGTGTGCCTGTCAAGAATCTCCTGAATGTGCGCGTTGATCTTGTCCCGTTCCGCCAGAAGGTCGTCCAACTCGGCCTGGCCGCAAACGCTCCTGAGAGTGGTTTGTGCAAGCTGGCTCGTCGCGTAGAGATAATTCTCGACGGATATGATGGATTTGACCGGGTCGATTACCCGGAAATAAATCACCGCGCTGACCTTTACCGAAACATTATCGCGGGTTATAACATCCTGCGGCGGCACGTCCGCGGCTATGAGCCTCAGACTTACCTTTTGCATGCGGTCGAGCAGCGGAATGAGGATGATAAGCCCCGGTCCCTTTGCGCGAATTACCCGCCCCAGACGAAAGATAACCCCTCGCTCATACTCATTCAGAATACGGATGGCATTAGCGAGGAAGAGTATGACAAGAACAATGACAATTACCAGACCGTATGGCATCGAACCCCCATCTGTGCTCTTCAGCCGCAAAAAATATACAAGAGCTAATTTTCACTATCTACCACCGATTTTTTTCACTTTCAACTTTAAATTATGCACCTCCAATACTTCGACCTTTTCCCCCCTGTCGATTTTTTGTTCAGCTATGGCATTCCACAGTTCACCGTTCACAAATACCTTGCCTTCGGGATCGAGATCCGCCCGTGTTTCGCCAATCATGCCCACCATACTCTCCCATCCGGTCTGAGGCGTGCTCCTTTGTGCCTTAAAGGCCAAACTCGCAACCGTGACGAAGAAAAGCGAGATGACCGCCACGGTTGGCACAAAAACCGACAGCGCGAGCTGCATCGGCTGTTCCGGAGAACGAAAGAGCATAATCGAGCCCAGGAGGAGACATAATACTCCCGCCAGGCTCAGTAAACCATGAGAAGCAACTTTGATCTCGACAATAAAGAAGACTACGGCCAGGAGTATGATCAAAAAACCGGCGTAGTTCACAGGCAGCGTCTGCATGGCGTAGAGGGCGAGTATCAGCGAGATCCCGCCGATGACTCCGGGTACTATCGCACCCGGGCTGGACAGTTCGAAATAGAGCCCCGCCAGGCCTATCATCAACAGTATGTAGGTGAGGTTGGGGTTCCCCAGGATCCGGAGGACGTTGTGATGCCATCCTGACGGAATGGTGCGCTGCTCGGCTCCTTCGGTATGCAGCACGATCGTCTGTTCCCCGCGCCGGATATTCCATCCGTCCAATTTCTTCAGCAATGCCGGTACGCTGTCTGCAACGACATCGATTACATTCAGTTTGAAAGCCTCTTCGGCGGTTACGGAGACACTCTTCTTTATGGAGTCTTCCAGCCACTCCGAATTGCGGCCCCGCTGTGCTGCAACACTGCGCGCGAAGGCCAGCATATCATTGAGCACTTTTTCACTCATTGTGGACGGAAGGTCTCCACCCTCCCCCGTAACCGGGTGGGCGGCTCCGATATTTGTGCCCGGAGCCATCGCCGCAACGTCGGATGCAACGGTTACGAACACGCCGGCAGATGCAGCCTGGGCCCCGCTCGGGTATACGAAAGTCACGATTGGTATTTCCGAGTTGAGGATGGCCTGGGAGATTCCCCGCATCGAGGTCATGAGCCCTCCGGGCGTGTCCAGAAGGATGATGAGGCACTCAGCCTTCTCTTTGACGGAGCGGTCGATTGCGTATCTTATGAAGTCCTCGACTCCCGGATTGATCGAGTCCTGGACCTGGATGATGTTGACGGCTCTCTGTGTCGTTTCACTCATGGAGGCCGAAGGGAGAGCTGTCGCAACGAGCAGAAACAGCATGAAAATAGTCTTTACTGCAGTTTTCATGGTCATCGGCTTTCTCCTGGATAAGGGCAACCTTTGAAAACCAAAACACTGCATTTTAGTCCGAATTGAGGATCCTGATAATTTCTTTCAGATCCTGCCATGCGGCCGCTTTTTGCGGGGAATTTCTCAAGAGGTAAGCGGGGTGGAACGTGCAAATGAGAGGGAGTCCGTGCCTGAGGTGAATCTTTCCCCGGAGTTGCCACATCGGCTTGGCATTACCGAGCAGCGTCTGGGCGGCGCAGGCGCCGAGCGCGCAAATGAGCCTGGGCCGGAGCGTTTCGATCTGCCTGAACAGAAAGGGTGAACAGGCGGCAATCTCTTCGGCTTCGGGAGTCCGGTTTTCCGGAGGACGGCATTTGACGACGTTGCAGATATAGACTTCCTCGCGCTGTAGGCCGAGGGCGTGAATCATCTTGTCGAGCAGTTTTCCCGCGCGTCCGACAAAAGGGCGGCCCTGCTTGTCCTCGTCGAATCCCGGGCCTTCACCGATAAAGACCAGTCCGCTTCGAGGCGACCCTTCTCCGAACACCAGGTTCGTCCTGCCGGAATGGAGCCTGCACCGTTTGCAGTCGCCCATATCCCGTACTATCTCGGGCAGGCCTTCCTTTGTGTCCTCGATGGGGGAGGGGACGGGGTACGGTGCTGCTGCTTCAGGCTTACCTGTGACCATGCCCGGATAATCCGGCGTTTTCGGCTTTTCACGAATCTCGGCTTCCGCCGGGGGGACGACCGGGCGAGATGATTTCCTCAAGGCATCGGCATCGGGTGCCGGATCCTCCGGGATGCCCCCCTTCGTGTGTTTCCAGTCCAGGATACCGCCGGCCCGGTAGCCCGCAAGCGTCCACCGCAGCCTTTCCAGGCATGAAGAGAGTTCGCCTGCAAATTCTTCAGAATTCATTTGTTTCTTCCCGCGAGCAGCTTCTCCACCCTGTCCCAGACCTCTTCAGCAACCCGGTTCTTCGACATGGGGGGGAGGTCGGCCACGCCGCCTTCACAATCCAGAATCTTTACTTCATTGGTATCGGTTCCGAAACCCGACCCGCTAACCGTGAGGTTGTTTGCGACGATGAAGTCGAGTTTCTTTCGGACAAGCTTGTCTCTCGCATTTTCGAGAAGGTTTTCGGTTTCGGCTGCAAATCCTACCAGTACCTGCGTGTCCTTTTTGTTCCTACCGAGGCCGGCGAGAATGTCGGGATTAGGCACGAAGCTTACTGCATGCCCTCCGGCGCTCTTTTTCAGCTTCTGCGGAGCCTGTTCCGAAGGCCTGTAATCGCTGACCGCTGCAGCCATTACAATTGCGTCCATCTGTGGAGCGAGTTCGCCTACCGCATCGCGCATCTGAAGAGCCGTTGTGACGCACCTCAGGTTGACGCCGCGAGGCGCCGGCAGCGAGGACGGGCCGGAAATCAGGTAGACTTCGGCCGACCTGAGGGCGGCCATCCTGGCCAATGCATAACCCATCTTCCCGCTTGAAGGATTCGCGATGAAGCGCACGGGATCGAAAGGCTCCCAGGTGGGTCCCGCGCTCACCAATACGTGTTTGCCGGCAAGAGTGGGCGGAGTGAGCATCCGAACGGCCGCTTCGAATATGTCCTCCAGGTCCGCCAGTCGTCCGGCTCCTTCCTCCTGGCACGCCAGGAATCCGACCCCCGGCTGAACAATGTGGTAGCCCAGTTCGGTGAGCGTCTTGAGATTTCGCCGGGTGGCCGGGTGTTCCCACATTTTGACGTTCATGGCAGGACATACGAGCACCGGGGCAGTAGTGGCGAGCAAAATGGTCGTAAGGAGATCGTCGGCTATTCCGGCGGCCATCTTTGCGATCAGATTGGCGGTGGCCGGGGCGAGGATCACCAGGTCGGGAATCCTGGCCTTATGAATATGGCTGATGCGGGATTCGGCTTCGAGGTTGAAAAGGTCCGTACCCACGGGATTACCCGAAAGGGTCTGGAAGGTGAGAGGCGTGACGAATTCCTGGGCATGGGTGGTCATAACCACCTGGACCGAAGCTTCCGCCTTGACCAGAAGCCGAACGAATTCGGCAGCCTTATAAGCGGCTATTCCGCCGCTGACGCCTAAAAGAATCGATTTTCCCTGAATCATTCCCGTTCCGATCAAATCACTCTCAACAAAATATTAGATGACGTTCGTGGAGGCCGTAGAAATCCGTAGGGTGGGCAAAAGCGAAGCGTTGCCCACCATGTGGTCTCCAAGGGCCGGACGGTGGGCACGATGAAGCTTTGTGCCAACCCTACGCGGCTACGCGTTCACTTTCCTGTCGCACAATACTGAAATCGCTGGTTCCCAAGCTCCGGCTTGGGAACCCCGTCCCGGCAGGCCGGATAGTTTCAGCCGTTTGCAGGTTGCCCAACCTGGTCTCCAAGGGTCGGACGACGGGCACGATGAAGCTGTGCCCACCCACACACGGCTACGCGGTTCCGCGTTCACTTTTCTGTCGCACCTGCACAGTACTTATTTTAACTCATGTTCCCCGGTGCTACGTATATTTCCACGTAGGTATAAATAGGTCCTTCCTTGACGAGCATCACGCAGCTTTTTTCCGGTTTTTCGAATATCAGCATCGAACGGCTGTAGCGAAACTGTCCCCTGAGCTTCCAGCCCTCGCGCGGAAGAGCCATCGTAAAGAAATTGAGGAGCGAACCGGGTTCTACTCTGCCCCTCAGCGTCATGAATCCCATTTTGATGTTGCCTGATTGGAAGACATAGGATTCCTTCGGCTGCAGATCGAGTTCCGATGGGATGGGGATGTCGGGGAAATCGAGCAGCTGTGGCCGTGGTCCGGAAGGGGGCGGCGGCGGACTGCCGTATTGGCCGCCCGACGAGGAGGACTGCATTACGGGATTCGGAGGCGGAGCACTCGAACGATTGCAGCCGTAGGCTGCCAGAAGACAGAAGCAAAAAATCAAGCATGCACACCAAACACTGCTCTTCCGAATAGACATAGCCACCCTCCAGTTCGCGTTCACTCCGATTCCAACCCCAATGTATATTTTTATATGTTCATTTGTCTTCACGCAAGAAAAACGGGTTTTGAGTCCGTTCCCGACCGACGGTTGTCGCCGGACCATGGCCCGGATAGATGATCGTCTCGCCGGGAAGTGGAAAAATCTTTGTACGCACCGACTGAATCAACTGCTGAAAGGACCCGCCCGGGAAGTCGGTTCTGCCGATCGAGCCGGAAAAGACTGTATCGCCGGAGAAGATCATTCCGGATTCGGGAAGATAAAAGGAAACATGGCCCGGTGTGTGACCCGGAGTTGCCAGGACCTCGATTTTGATTGATCCGAATTGCAGGCGGTCTCCATCGGTCGGTTTTCGATCCACCTCGTCGGGCGAAACCGGACGAATTTCAGGGCGAAAACGTGATGCCAGGCCGAAAATGATCTGAAGCAGGAGCGGCTGGTCCTCGGGGTTGAGGTAGATTTCTCCGCCAAGTTGCTGCTTGAGAGTCCATGCGGCCAGAGTATGATCGTAATGGGCGTGCGTGATGAGGACGGCCGAGAGTTGGAGATAGAGTTCCCGAATGCGGTTGCAAATGCGCCTGCCCTCGGCCCCGGGATCGATCACAACGGCCCGCCGGCTCTCCTCATCGCCCAGCAGGTAGCAGTTGGTCTGGAGCATGCCCACACGGAGGTTTTCGAGAATCATACAACCCGGTCGTTACTGGTTAATTTCATTGGGTGGTGCGCCGCCGTTATTTTTCCAAAAGTATCAATTCCTCGATGGGCCGTCTATGAGAACTTTCCTTGCCGTGCGCGGGGTGGCCGACGGCCACGACGGCCATGAGTTCCAGCCTTTCCTGAAGGTTCAGAATTTTGAGCACCTGGTCTTTATTTTTGAGAATCTCCCCGATCCAGACGGCCCCCAGGCCGAAAGAATGCAGCGCAAGAAGAAGGTTCTGCAGGCATGCGCCGACTGCCTGGCAGTCCTTCGTGTAGTCGTAGGAAGTTTCCTTGTCGAGAAAGACGGGCACGAGGACCGCCGCAGCTTTCAGGGTGGCGGAATAGCGTGTCAGGGCGCCAAGGGCTTCCTTCAGCGATTGGTCCCAAATGAGAGAAAAACGCCAGGGCTGGTTGTTCATCCCGGACGGGGCCCATGAGGCGGCTTCGAGCGCGTCCATCACGAGTTCGCGCTCGACGGGTGCATCGAGAAAATGGCGCACGCTGCGCCTTTCAAATATCGCCTTCAGAACCGGTGTCTCATCTTGTTGCCGACGCATTCTCGTTCCTCCAAAAGCTGGTTGGTTTCCAGACGAAGTATCCCACAGAATCGATCCGCCATAAAAGAAATAATGAAAAGAGGAGCGTCCTTACGGAAATCTCCCGTCAAAATTCAGCTTTTGTTTTCGGGCGAAACTGCCGAATTGGACTTGGGCGTCCGGCAGGTCCATGAATAGCCGGTCGAGTGAAAATTTGAATTCTGGTTTTATATTTCCCGATTGTTTTATATACTATTCATT
>JAEZHY010000192.1 GCA_023416335.1 Pseudomonadota bacterium
GGGTTCCCGCTCCGCTCCCACCCATCCTACGGCCTTTTCCGATTGGTGCCCGTCTCTCACAATGGGGGTGTGGCGCTGCAGGCCCTTAAGACGCCTGCGGCTTTCACGCAATCCTCTTGCGTTGCGCGCTCGGATTCAAGAATTCGGGCTACCCAAGGAAGGCAGGTCCGGAATGGTTTGTCAGCTCACTGCTCACTGCTTCACTGTTCACTTTTATTTGCTCACGGTTCACTGTTCACTTTCCTCGACTCCACTCCACGGCGGTACCAGATTATGCGGGATTTCGAACTGGTCGAGGATTCGGGCGACGACGAAATTTACGATATCTTCGACTGACTGGGGCTTGTGATAAAAGCCGGGCATGGCGGGAAGGATGATGGCTCCTGCTTCGGCTGCCCGTTGCATGTTTGTGAGATGAATGCGGTTCAGAGGAGTTTCCCGGGGCACAAGTACCAGGGGCCTGCGTTCTTTGAGGCAGACGTCCGCCGCCCGGTGGATGAGATTCTGGGAAAGTCCTGCGGCTATGGCCCCGAGCGTTCCCATGGTGCATGGGACGATAGCCATTCCCGCTGATGGAAAGGAACCGCTGGCAAACGGGGCCGTGAAGTCCGATTCGTCGTAAACCCGGATTCCGGGAGGAATGTCGTCCCGGAAGACTGTTCCGGTTTCCAGCCGATATACGAGCCTGCCCGCCTCGGACGCCACAAGGTGGACGGCGTACCCGTCGAGAGGAATCGCCCGCAGGAGGCTCTTTGCGTAGACGGTGCCGCTGGCGCCGGTTACGGCTATTACAAGGTTTTTCCTGTCCAAGTCTCTCTTTCCGCTTTCAGCAGTTCCCCTGCTTCGTCTGCATGCATGCCCCGATGGACGATTCCGGTAACTGCCCTGAGTACGGCTTCCGGGTTCTTCGCCTGGAAAATGCTGCGTCCGGCCGCTACCCCTGCTGCCCCCGCCTGGATGCTCCTTTCGACTCTTTCCAGGAGCAGATCGATCCCGGCTGGCGATCCTCCAGCGATCACGACGGGAACGGAGACCACGGAAGCTATTCGGGCTACCGTATCATAATCACCCGGAAAGGGAATTTTTACAATATCCGCACCGAGTTCGGCGGCTATGCGTGCCGCATGCGCTACATCCGTCCCGGAGGCTGCAGGACCCGTGGCATCCCGGGAAACATATGCCATTATGAGCAGCGGGACCTGCCACTCCGTACACTCCTGGCCGACCCTGCCCACGTCGCGAAGCATTTCCGACTCATAGGCATTTCCCAGGTTCAGGTGAACGGATACCGCATCGGCGCCGAGACGGATTGCTTCCTCGACCCCGCCCGTCGGGACCTTCCGGTAAGGGGCCGGTCCCAGGCAGGTGGAAGCCGACAGGTGTGCTATCACTCCGGGGAGCCGTTCCTTTACGGAATGGAGACAGCGCAGATTGCCCTTGTGAAGAACGATCGCATCCGCGCCCCCTCTGATCCCTGCTTCAATGGTGGTTTCGATCCGTTCGATTCCCGGAATCGGCCCGCAGGTTACGCCGTGGTCCAGGGGAAATATGACCGTGCGGCACTTGGCGGGCGACAGGATTCTTTTCAGCCGCAGTTGCTTTCCGCTCATTTTGCGTCTCCGCAGTTTCGACTTGCTCTCAGGCGACCGATTCCAGGGGAGTCAATACCTCCAGCCTCGGGACCTGCTCCAGTTCGCCGATCTTGAACAGGTGGAAATAAAAAAGTTCGAGCCCCTGCCGTTCCTGTTCGTTTAAATCGAACCGAAGGCAGTGGTAATATTCCCGCAGAGCGTCCATTCCGAGCAATCCTGCCCGGGAGGCTTCCCGGCAGATGGACTCGATATTGGAACGTCCCCATTTCTTGGAAGCGAGAAGGGCGGCAATTGCCGGGGCAATCTGTCCGTTTCTCTCTTCGACCGCCATCCTTCGGATTACCCAGACGGCGTAAACGAAAGGGAGCCCCGTCCATTCGAACCAGGCCGTCCCGAGGTCGAGAACGCAGGGGTACAAACCGCTGCCGCCCAGCCGAAGCGCTTCGTCTCCAATCGCAAGGCAGGCTTCCGGGAGGACGTCCCGGTTCTCGGACAGAGACCCGGCCTCGAAGATCGGGGTCACTCCGAAACGGGTCTTGCAGAGGATTTTCAGGAGCCCTACCGAAGTATGCGACTGGCTGCTCAGCAGGATCTTCTCTCCGGAAAGCTGCTCGATCGGCCGGCGGCTCAGCAGCAGCACGCTTTTGACTTCCCCGTAAGAACTGATGGAGAGGTCCGGGACTATGTAGTAGCGATCGGCCCGTCTCGCGTACTCGATGGAGGATACGGGGCTCATGTCGAGTTGGCCCGCAGCCGTAAGCTCGTTCAGATACGATGGAACGCCCGGAACTATTTCAAAAGGATGGGACACGATGCCGGATTCGAGTGGATAGTAGACCGGAAGGACATTCAGAAAACCTATCCTTCCCAGCTTCAGCTTTTCGCAGGGATCGCCCATTTGCATGCTCCTCCCTTTCCTGAATGGATGAGAGCTTCAACGATATTCGATTCGTCCGTCCCGGGGTCTATGCCGACCTCCAGAATGGCTGCTTTCCTACCTTCTTCGATGCTGCCGAAGTCCTTTTCCCGTCCAAGCGCCTCGGCCGGGTTGATGGTGATCATTTCGAGCACCGCGGCCGGAGGGATTGCCGGATAGTTTTCGAGCACAAAGGCGGCTTCGGCAAAAAGACTCAGGTCCGTATTGCTCGCAAGGCTGTCCGTCCCAAGGGCTGCCCTCATGTTGCGGGAGAGGGCCTTTTCGATATCGGGCCGGCCAGCTCCGATGTTACTGTTGCTTCTGGGGCAGAAAACGACGGTGCAGCGCCTGTTTGCCGCAAGGTCCCAGTCGGAATCCCGCATGTGAACCGTGTGCACCAGCAGGGTGCTCCAGTCGAGCACACCCAGGCCGTCGAGGTATTCGATCGGCGTCTTCCGCGGCGGCTGCCATGACGGGTCCCAACGGCCGAGTCTTTCGAGAAGTTCGAGGCAAAAGCCCGTACCGTTTTGGAGGAATTCAATTTCCTCGGCATGTTCTGCTGTATGAATGGAATATGGGAGGCCGCGGGCACGGGCCCACCTCTTGGATTCCGCTATTATCAGAGGAGAAACGGAATAGACGGAGTGCGGGACCAGGGAAAGAGAGGGGCTGTGTTCAGGGAAATCATCCAGCGGCGGCAGGGCTGCCGAAACCGAATCGAGATTGAATCCAAGTAGTTCCAGGAAGACATGTCTCTCGGGCAGCCGGGGGGGCCTCCCGGAATACTCGACCAGGGTCCCGTTGGTGACATCGCCGTAAAGAGCGGTGCCGCTCTCAAGAATCTCCTGTTCGCCCTGCCGGAATGAGTTTTTGGCTGCTTCTGTGTCCATGCCGGCACGCAATGAAAAAAGCTGCCCGATCCAGTCAGGAAATCCGGTCCTTGGGAAGGAGATGCCGCCTTTGAGGGCGGAAAGATCGAGATGTGTATGCGCATTTACGAGGGCAGGCATCAGCGCAACGTGACCGTGGTCTGCCACGGATGTTCCTGCGGGGCAGTTAGCCTGCAGTGAGTGGAACTCGCCCGCCGCGATTATTCGGTCATTTGCGGTCAGAACTGCGCCGTTTTGTACCGGCTGCCGGGAAACCGGAACGATCCACTCGGCTCTGTGGAGCACAGGTTTGCCCGGGAATTTGGAAGATAAATTATTCAAAATCTTCTCGTGCCTTTATTGGACGAAAATCTCCATCGTTGATGGAAAAACGATGGGTTGTCACCCCCATCTATGCCCCTGAAGTCGTACCCGAATCCCGTCTGCAACCGATCAAACCAACTCGTAGGCCATCGTGCGCTGCCGGGGCTGAAAACCCGCCGACTCGATAATCCGTCGGATCTCCTCAATCGACAGCCGAAAGCAGACTCCCGCGGCAGCAACGACGTTTTCCTCGATCATTGTGGAGCCGAAGTCGTTTGCACCGAAAAACAGGGCCAACTGGGACACTTTCGGGCCCATCGTTACCCAGGATGCCTGGATGTTGTCGAAATTGTCGAGTACCAGGCGAGAGACGGCCAGGAGCCGCAAATAGGCAACGGCGGTCTCCGGTTCCCTGGGAATGGCTGTATTCGCGGGCTGGAAGGCCCACGGGATGAATGCGGTAAAGCCGCCGGTCCGGTCCTGCAGGTCTCTGATTGCAAAAAGGTGCTCGAGTCGGTGCCGTGGTTCCTCTTCATGTCCGAACATCATGGTGGCCGTCGTGCGAAGGCCCTGCCGATGAGCTTCCTCCATGACGGCAAGCCATTCCGAGACGGAGCATTTGCGCGGAGAAACGCGCTCCCTTACCGAATCCACCAGGATCTCAGCCCCTCCGCCGGGAATGGAGTCAAGTCCTGCCGCACGAAGCCTGGAGATAACCTCGCCGATGCCGATCCCGGAAATCCGGCTGAAATACACGATTTCCGGAGGTGAAAAGGCGTGGATGTGGATGGGGTATTTCGATTTTATGAAGCTCAGCATTTCTTCATAAAAGGAGAGCGGCAGGCCGGGATGGTGCCCGCCCTGCATGAGGATCTGCGTCCCGCCGAGGCTGAGGGTTTCCTCGATTTTTCGGGAGAGTTCCCCGCGGCTCAGGAGATATCCCTCAGGATGGCCTTCCGGGCGAAAGAAGGCACAGAACCGGCATCCGCAGGAGCAGATGTTGGAATAGTTTATATTTCGGTCGACCACGTAAGTCACGATGGGCTCAGGGTGCTTTTCCATGCGCACGGAATGGGCCATCCGGCCGAGCGTGTGGAAATCGGCGTTTTCGTATAAATCCATTGCCTGGTCGAAATTGAGACGGCCGTTTGCGTTCATTTCCTGCCTGACTCCTGCTGCGGTTCCCCGGTGGGCTGCGCTCCGCTTAGCCCACCCTACGGTTCTTCCCGGTTCTGTAAATCGTTTGACACCAACCTCTTAGGCGCACTTTTAGCCGAGTAGAACCGAACGGACTTTCGTGTGTTTCGTACTCGTATCGCTCCATCCAACTAAGCGATGGGTTACGCTCCGGGACTGTGTCGTAACCGACCGGGTTTGGGCCGGCTTTCATCGACAACACGACACAGCCTATCCGCTCCACCCATCGACCTTATCTCATTGTTTTCTTTCGCGTTTTTCGTGAATTTCGTGGTTAAGGGTTTTGCTTTTGCATTTTGGTTGCAGCTCTGTCGCCCCGTGAATTCACCGGTCGAAACAGGCTGTCCCTCTCCACCGGCCTCAGGCCTGCAGCGCGGACCACGCTTTCAATTTCCTGCCGAGTAAGGCCCTGCTTGGAATCGGCCCCTGCCATGTGACCGATTTTTTCTTCTACAACGGTTCCATCGAAATCGTCTGCTCCATACAGCAAAGCCACCTGGGCCAGTTTTACCGAAAGCATGACCCAGTAAGCCTTGAGGTGCGGAATGTTGTCCAGCATCAGGCGGCTGACCGCAATGGTTTTGAGGTCATCGATTCCGGTTGCACCGGGCAGGTAGCTCAATTCGTTATTTGCCGGCTGGAAGGTGAGGGGGATGAAGCAGACAAATCCTCCCGTCCTGTCCTGCAATTCGCGCAGCGCGATCATGTGTTCGAGCCGTTCCGTCGGAGTCTCGATGTGCCCGTAAAGCATGGTCGCATTTGTCTTGATTCCGAGTTCGTGGGCCTGTCGCACCACGTCGAGCCAGCCGGCGCCGTCGAGCTTCTCCGGGCAGAGTTTTTCTCGTATGCGGCTGCTGAAGACTTCGGCACCGCCGCCCGGGAGCATCCGCAGGCCGACCGCTTTCAGGCGGGTCAGGACTTCGCGCACCGAGATCCCTTCGTTCTTTGCGAAATGGGCTATCTCGACTGCGGTAAACCCTTTTATGAAGGAGCCCGGCGCCATTGCCTTTATCTTGCGCAGAAGTTCCTCGAAGAAGGCCAGGGGCAGATCCGGGTGGCAGCCGCCTACTATGTGAACTTCCGTCAGCCCGTTTCCCTGGGCGCGTATCTTGTCGAGGATCTCCTGCTCGGAGAGTTCGAATGCAAGCGGGTCGCCTTTCTTTCTGCTGAAAGCGCAGAAGCGGCATCCGTTCACGCAGATGTTCGAGTAGTTGATCTGCCGGTTGACGACGTAAAAAGCAGCGTCGCCATGAAGCCTGGTCCTGACGAGATGAGCCAGTGAACCGACCGCGTTTATGTCGCTGCACGCAAAAAGGCGTTCCCCATCGGCCAGTTCGAGTCTTTTTCCCGCCTCAACTTTCCGGCAGATTTCTCCAAGGCCGATTCTTTCGAAATAGCTATAATCCAGCATGCTTCTACCTATACAGAGTGCTGTTCGAGATCGGCGCAACAGGGGTTCTTTTCAGCACCCATGCCCAACCGAAGCAGATTGACGAACTCATCTATTTTGCGTTCCAGATCCACATCCGAGGTCTGGTATATCTTTGCGCCGGCATCCAGGAAGGGTACGCAATAGGCTTGCAGGAAGCGGTCCATCATGGCGTCCAGCATGAATACGGCTATGTTGACGTCGATGTCCGGCCTGAGTTCCCCCCTCGCGATTCCACCTTCCACGATCGGCTGAAGATACTCGGCCGAGAAAAGGTGCACCTGCTGCAGGAACTCGGCGCGAAGAGGAAAATCTTCCTGGAAAATCATTTTGAGATAGATTCTGTAAATCCTGGGATGGCGCTGTATGAAACGGATTCCCGCGAGAGTGCTCTCTTTTATGCGGTCGAAGAAGTCCGCCTCAGCCGTTTCGCGCTTTACCTGCCGGAGGGACTGCCTGACAAGTTCGACGGCGTAGGTGAAAATGACCTCGAAAAGCCCTTCCTTGTTTCCGAAATATTGGAAAAGGGACCCCTTGGCTATTCCTATCCGGTCCACCATGCGGTTGACGCTTGCCTGGCGGAACCCGTGCCGCGAGAATTCATCCACTGCGGCATCCAGGATTTTTTCCTTTTTTGACTCATCGAGTTTTTTGAACGTATCGCGGGGCAGCATCCATACTTCTCCGAAGAAAATGACCAGGTGGTCATTATAAGCAGAACGCTAATTTTGTCAAACGTGAAAGCGGGTCGGAGAAAGCCGGAAAGATTGGAAAGATGCGGACTGCAAAGCGCGGAAGGTTCAGTCGTTGCGCTCGAAGAAGGTGTATTCCTTAAGGCACTCGGGGCACTTCAAAATCAACTTGTCTTTAGCTTCTCCTTTGAAGCTGATCCTGGTTCCACACGAGTCGCAACGCCTGCAGAGCAGAACTCCACGGAATCGCGGAAGAGTGTTCGCGTGCCTGCTCATGCACTGGCCGGGGTGAGCCTCCTCCGCCTGTTGATCGGATGTGAGAGCCCCCCTCGGACGACTTTGGTTCTGCTTGTCCATAGATCTCAATCCCGTTACAGCAATTAGAACAGTTGGTTTCTTATTGCTCATAATTGCCGAAAAGTAAAGGAGCGGAAACGATCCGAACAAATTATTCAAGGTTTTCGAACGGATGCATCCGGTTGTTTTCTCTATAATTTTGTAAGTATATCATCCTTGGTATGGATTTCCATGATTCATAAGGCTTGGACAAAAAGGTTTGTCACCCCTGCAGGTCCCCGGATGGTGGATTTTTCGATACCTTGAATTAAGTTCTTCTACAGTGGAAATTTTCGGAACATTTCGAGCCGGGTCGCTGAAGGGAGGGGAATCGATGTTTGGAGACTACAAATGGATTTGCAGAAGAATTGTTGAAGACGCGCAGGACGCAATTGTCTATGCCGACAGGGAGGGGATAATTCGACTTTGGAATTCCGGGGCGAGGAACATATTCGGATATTCGGGGGAAGAGGCTGTCGGGCGAAACCTTGACCTGATCATCCCCGAGAGGTTGCGGCAACGTCACCGGGAGGGCTATGAAAGAGTTATGCGTACTGGAGAGACCATATATGGAAAACGGCTGCTTGCCGTGCCGGCACAGCACAGGGACGGTACACGCATCTCAATAGAATTCAGCTTGGTACTCCTGAAGTCGCCGGAGGGAGAGGTGATAGGTTCGGCTGCCCTGATACGTGACGTCACTGCGAAATGGCAGAAGGAAAAAGAGGCGAGCAGGGCGGACAAACGAGAGCAGGCGACTGCGGGTTGACGATAGCCGCAAACTCGGGACAAAGAGGTTCACTCGATCAGTCGTGCTTGACCGCTTTCTTTTCGGTCTGCACACAGGCAGTGTGAACGAATTTGAAGAACCATGCGTCATTTGCGGCGATGGTGACTTGCTGCCCCGGTCTGAAGACCGGACCGCCCAGATTGCCGTTAATAAGTTGGATTGTCCTGTCGGCGACGAACGGAATGGCTTCGTACCGATAATTTAGAAGGACCATGCCGTTTTCGAAATCTCGTCGGAATAGATCTTCTGACGTAAACGCATAATCCATTACAGGGTTTCCGAAATCGAACTGCAATTCACTGGGGTTCAGCTCAGCGGCCAATTCACCGGTGGCTGAGTACCCTGATCCCGCTTTATAGAAGGTGTTTCCCGGCTGATAACCCAGCATGAAATAGCCGAGCGTCCTCCGAAGAGCCTGTTGCAGGCTGGAGCCGGACAGGCCGGGAGGCAGATTCACTTTCTTGAGAAAGATCCTGGCTGGAAAGCTGTACATCATGTTCACATATGAGATCATTCCAGCGGGTGATATTTCGTCGCCAAAATAGCCGAACTGCTCGTTCAGGGCGCCGTCCGAGTTGTCCAGATAATCCAGAGAGTGCCTGTAAATCCACGGAAGTCCAGCGACGCCGTTATATATGACCAACTTGTCTTTAAACACGTTTTTGGCATCTGTCAGAAGTTCCGCCACGCCGTCATCAAGGTTTTTCAGTTTTTCGTCGCCAATTGCGTTGCCGACTGATATCGCAAAATTGCAGCCGGTTCTTCTGGTCTGCCGGCATTCCTTGAGATTGAAAGCATAGCAGTTGTCGAAGGCAATTCCGTCCAAAATGGGATTGCCCTCAGTATCCTGTGCCATTACGTATCCGGCGAGGCGCTGCAGAAGAGCGGATCGCAGATCCGGATTGGAGAGGTCCATCCACCAGCCGAAGTCTTTGAAGCGAACCCGGTTGCCGTCAACATTGTGCAGGTACCATTCCTCATGTAAATCCATTTCCTGTATGAAATCCGAGCCATCGAAAACGTGGCGCGCGTCGACACAGACAAGGACCTTCAGGGCGGGATTCAGCTCTTTGAGCTTCTGTGCGTCTTTGATCTGGAACGCCAGGTTCGCGTATGCATGGAATTTTTCGATGACAACGATGTCGAAGTTTTCCGCAATCTGAATAATCTGGTTTTGGGAAAACTGGTGGTTCAGGTAGAAATCTGTGTCGGAGCGCGGTTCGTCGGAATTGGCGGTATCGATGCCGTTGACCCCGAGCCACACGAATTGCATGTTCGAAGACTTCGCATTGGCAAAGCCGGTATTGAGCAAAATGAGAATGAGAATCGCGAACACGGAGAGGAAGTCCCTGTTCCGTCTGCTTTCTTCCTTTCGAGGCAGCCGGGGAGACTTCCGCTCCGCAGCTTGCGACGAGCACTTTTCAGCGCGCAAGGTACTATGACCGATATGAACTCTTCTATTCATCTTTGCGTCCTGTCGATTTGACCAATTACGGAGAACTCCGATTGGAGATATAGGTTATCTTTTGGCGTGGGCGGCGGCGGGGCGGCTTGGAATCCGGCCTGCAAACATCGCGGCTTCTGAGCTGTCTTTTCTGCCGAATAAAATAGTGCCGCTTGCCTGTACTGCAATGGCCAAATGTCTTCGTACCATCGGAATGATTAATTTAAGGTTGTGATAATGAGTAGCAAACAATAAATATTCTAAAAGAAATATGCTGATTTTTCCTGAAAGGAGATCCGGTATGGATTTTGTCGTCAAAGATGAAATCAGGGAACTGATGCGCGAACGGGACGGCCATTGTGTCTCCATCTTCCTCCCGACCCACCGGGCGGGCAGAGAAATCGAACAGGACCCGATCAGGCTGGACAACCTCTTGCGAAAGGCCGAGAAGGAACTCGTCAGCCGGGGCATGCGCTCCCCGCACGCAAGAGAAATGCTTGGTCCTGCATACGAACTCATGTCCAACGGTTTTTTTGTGCGCCACCTGGCGGATGGGTTAAGCATTTTCGCGTCAGAGGGGCAGTTCAAATACTTCCGTGTGCCGATCCATTTCGAAGAAAGGCTGGCAATCGGTCGGCGATTCTATCTGAAACCCCTCCTGCCCATGTTGAACACGGGCAGAAGGTTCCTTGTTCTGGCGGCAAGCCGAAAAGCAGTCCGGCTCCTTGAATGTACCGAATTCGGTGTAAATGAAATTGAACTCAAAGGCGTTCCTCAGGGCATGCGCGAAGCTTTGGGGTATGACGATACAGAATCCAGACTCCTTTTTCGTACGGTGCCCCAAGGGCCCAACAGCCGAAGCGTAGCGGCATTTCACGGTCACGGCGGAGGGACCGAGGCCGATAAGGAATACCTCTCGAATTATTTTCAGCGTCTGAAAGATACCCTGCATCCTTACCTGAAAGACGAAAAGGCTCCGCTTGTCTTTGCAGGTGTTGAATACCTTTTCCCGTTCATCAAAGAAGTGAATTTGTACCCGAACGTCATGGAGGATAACGTAGAAGGCAATCCGGACGGGCTCGATCCTCAGGAATTGCAGACCCGGGCATTGGAGATCGTCGGTTCCTGGTTTCAAAAAGAGGAGGAAAAAGCAGTTCAGCGCTGCCTGGACCTCACCAACGGCCCTCTTTCTTCATGCAGGCTCGAGGAAATCCTCCCGGCGGCTTTCGAGGGGAAAGTGGATACAATCTTTCTGGACACGGGGGTTCAGAGGTGGGGCAGGTACGACCGCGATTCGGGCCTAGTCATGTTCAAATCGAGTCAGGAAAACGGAGATGTGGACCTGCTCGATCTGGCAACCACTCAGACCTACCTTCATCGCGGAAACGTGTTCACACTGGATGCGGGCAGGATGCCGTGCCCGACCGAATCCGCTGCGATTTTCCGGTATTGAGCAAAGGAGGCATTCAAAGCCAAAGTCGTGTGGGATGAAGTTGAGCGGGCGCAAACCATCGTTTGTGGAAGCGGAGCTTCAATGCCGGGGTTCCCAAGGCGGAGGGGCTGTTGCCCAAATCCCTGCGGTAGCTTCAGATAGCGTACCGGGTACGATTTCGTCATTCCGGTGGAAACCGGAATCCAGGCTTTGGGGCGGATTAATAGCGAATTCAAGTCCTCAAAAACCCTGGATCCCGGCTTAAAAGCACTGCCGGGATGACGGGTTGGGGGGCTTGGTCGCAAAATGCCCGCTAAAGAAGCTTCATCTCCATTTGGGCAACAGCCCCCGGACCCTGGGAACCAGCGGGATTCAAACTTAACATAGAGGAAGTGCGGCAGCCGTGTAGGGTGGGCACCCCCGCTTTTGGGGGTGCCCACCGCCCAGCCACTCCGATGGGTGCTCATTTCAAGACCGGTGCGCGATGCGGAACACCATCCCGAAAGACGGGCGGTGGGCACGATGATGCCGTGCCCACCCTACGCGGCTCCCGGAGCGGCGCTCTGCTGACCCCGGGCTGAAATTACTTAGCGCTTCCGGCGCAAGAAACAACTCGGTTCGCTTAAGCCGACGCACATGAGGCGGACCCCAGGGAACCGGCGGCAGATTTGGATATAGCAGCCGGATATGTGTATAGTCCGGCTGCGATATATTCAATGGATAGGCCATTTCCTGAGGCGATCCAGCATCGGGTAGTTCGTCAGGTCGTGGTGGATGGGCGTGATCGAAATGTACCCGGCTGCAAGCGCTGTCGAATCCGCGTCCGGGTTGGTGTCGGGTTCGAGGGCCGAATTGCAAAGCCAGTAGTAGACGTGGTTCCTGGGGTCCACTCGCCGGTCATATTTTTCGAGGGATTTCATGGTGCCCTGGTGCGTTATGCGGACCCCGCGAATTTTGTCGGCGGGCAGATTGGGGACGTTCACGTTGAGGCAGACCCCCGGCGGCAGACCCTCTTTGCCGACAAGGGCGACCAGTTTGGGGATGAACTCCGTAGCCGCGCTGAAGTCGGTCGGCCTGAAGGAGTCCATCGATACGGCTATTCCGGGGACCCGGAGAACGGCCGCTTCGGTTGCCGCGGAAACCGTCCCCGAGTAAATGACGTTTACCCCGACGTTGGCACCGAGATTGATTCCGGAAACAACTATCTCGGGCGCCGGGTTCATGAGTTCGTTCACCGCTATTTTTACACAGTCGGCGGGCGTCCCCTTCAGAGCGTATCCGAAGAAATCCCCGTTTCGGTTGACCGGGTTCAGACGAACAGGATCGAGCCAGGTGATCGCATGTCCGACGGCGCTTTGTTCCGTCTCGGGAGCAACCACCGTGACGGAGTGCTCTTTGTGCAGAGCCAGATAGAGAGTCTCTATTCCTTTGGCAAAAATGCCGTCATCATTAGTCAGAAGAATCCTCATAGTACTCTTGTTCCGCCTTTACTTTCATGGCTTCCTTGGCTGCTTCGATGCCGAGTTCAAGGGCCTTCTTGTTGAACTCCTCGGTGCCCTTCGGGATCCTGTTCCTGACGGCAGCTTCGAGGCTGCTCAGGGAGACTATTCCGGACAGGGTGGCAAGTGCGCCAAGGGCGACGATGTTGGCCCCGATTTCCTTGCCGAGCTTTTCCCGGGAGATCTGAGTGAAAGGTATCGCTATGGCCCTGGTCGTGGGCAGCTGTTTTACAAATGTCGAGTCGATTATAAGCATGCCTTTAGGCTTGAGGTCGAAAAAATAGGCATCGCAGGACTTCTGGTTCATTGCGAGCAGCAGGTCCGGTTTGATGGCCTTGGGGTAATCGATTTCGCGATCGCTTATGACCACCTCGGCTTTGCTCGCGCCGCCCCGGGCTTCGGGCCCGTAACTCTGGGTCTGGCAGACATATTTTTCGTCGTATATACCCGCCGCCTCGGCCAGAATAATACCGGCAAAAATGAGGCCCTGCCCTCCAGAACCGCTCAGCCGCACTTCGTATCTTTCCATCCGGGCTTCTCCCGCTGAATAGGACTCCATCTTATCTCCCGCCGGCTACCATCGTCCGGGCCGCTTCGCGCACTTTGTTATATTCTTGAGTGTAAACAGGCAGATCCCGATCGACGAGGACCCCGATTGTGAATTTCCCCTTGAGTTCCTCTTCGGTCATGGTCTTCGCCTTATCGACCCGTACGGCCGATTCTTTCTGCCAGCGCAGCATTTGGACTGCATCCCCGAGGCGGTTTCTTCTCCCGTACTGGGTATGGCAGTTGCTGACAGCCTCCACGACGGCGAATCCCCGCTTAAGGATAGCCTTCTCGATCAGGTCGTCGAGCAGCGACGCATGGTAAACCGTTCCCCTCGAAACCATGCCGGCCCCTGCCATAACCGCAAGTTCGGCTATGGAAAAGGCATGTTCGATATTCCCGTAGAGCGAAGTCGTGGCGAGCGCTCCATAGGGTGTTGTCGGCGAGTACTGTCCGCCCGTCATGCCGTAAATATTATTGTTCACCACGATAGCCGTGAGATTGATATTCCGCCGGGCTGCATGGATGAAGTGATTGCCGCCGATCGCGGTGGCATCGCCGTCTCCCATGATCACGATGACGTTCAGTTTGGGGTTTCCCAGCTTGACGCCGGTCGCAAAAGTCAGAGCACGGCCATGGGTCGTGTGTAGAGTATTGAAATCGACATATGCCGTAATTCTCCCGGAACATCCGATGCCGGAAACGATGACGATTTCATCTTTCTGCAGTCCGGTTCTGTCTATGGCCCGAATGAGCGAGCCAAGCAGAATGCCGTTTCCGCATCCGGGGCACCAGACATGAGGGAATTTCTTATCGTGTCTAAGGTATTTATGAACCAGCGTTGTAACTTCGGCCATGTTTCCCTCGCTTTAAAACGGGGGTCGGAGGACGGAGGACGGAGGACGGTAAAAAGACCGCATCCGTTCCGCGGACCGACGCTCCCGGGCATCAGATTCTCAGCAGGCGCGCCAAAATTTCCTGCGGCGTAATGAGCTGTCCGTCGATTCGATTGAGCGTCTCGATTCGGGTGGCTCCCTGGTTGATTCTCTTGATCTCGCGCGATATCTGTCCCATGTTCATTTCCGGAACAAGAGCCGCTTTTACCTGCCGCAGAATGGGCTCAATTGCCTGTCTTGGAAAAGGCCAGAGTGTGACCAGTTGAACGAGCCCCGCTTTTATACCCCGGTCCCGGGCCTCTCTCACCGCCCGGCGCGCCGAGCGTGAAACCGATCCGTAGGCGATTACGAGCACCTCGGCGTCCTCGGTCATTTCTTCGCCAACCTGCTGAATGTCAAAGAAATGCTGATTTATTTTCCTGAAGATGCGGTTCATAAAAGGGACGATCTCGTCCGGGCGTTGCGTCGGAAATCCACGAACGTCGTGGATGAGGCCGGTCACATGATAGCGGTAGCCATCGCCGAAAGCACTCATGGGTGGAACGCCGCGGCTGTTGTCCTCAAAAGGGATATACCAGTCGGGCGGCATATTGGGACGAATCCGGTCTATAACCTCGATTTCCTCGGTGTGGGGCAGGTATATCTTTTCCCGCGTGTGGGCTACGACCTCATCGGCGAGCAGTATCACGGGAGTGCGGTATTTTTCCGACAGGTTGAATGCCTTGACCGTAAGGCTGAAACAGTCCTGGGTGGTCGACGCGGCAAGCACGATTATCGGGTGATCCCCATGGGTCCCCCATCTTGCCTGCATCACATCGCTCTGGCTCACACTCGTCGGCAGCCCCGTACTGGGCCCTCCCCGCATGACGTTGACAATTACGCAGGGAACTTCCGCAACGCAGGCAAATCCGAGGTTTTCCTGCATCAGTGAGAAGCCCGGCCCACTTGTGGCCGTCATCGATTTCACCCCCGCAAGGGATGCACCGATTACGGCACCGAGGCTCGCAATCTCATCTTCCATCTGGATGAAGGTCCCGTCCTCAGCAGGCAGTCGATATGACATGACTTCGCTGATTTCAGTGGCGGGGGTAATGGGATAGCCCGCAAAAAAGCGGCATCCCGCTGCAAGGGCTCCTTCTACTATGGCTTCATTTCCCTGAAGAAGGAGCTGGCGTCCCGGAGGTCTTTTCGCTGTCAAGCTACGTCCCCTTTTCTAATCGAAGCGGAATCGGGATTTGAAGTTTTGGCTGGAAACATTGTCACGATGCATCCTGACTTGAATCCGGTTCGGAATGTCCTTCCCGAACGCTGATGGCAAAATCCGGGCAATGCAGTTCGCACCAACCGCATCCGGTGCACCGGTTCGAATCGCTCACGCTTGGAGAGCCGTCCGCATCGATGCTTATGCACTCTCTGGGGCAAAACGCTGCACAGATGCCGCAGGATTTGCACCAGCCCCGGAAAATGTCGATTTCGAAATGTTTCTTCCCCGGCTGCTTTTCTCCGCCCGGGGGAAGGTTTCCACGTCCTTTTTCTTTCCCTCGTTTTTGAACTTTTTCCGGTTTGACCGCTTCTTGCGCGTTTTCCATTTTGTCCTCGAATATGGGAAGTTTAGAGTATGTACTTATAATCCAAAAATCGTCTTTTGAACACAACGGGTAATCCAAAACAGCCCGATGCTGATTTTTTCTTGTTTATTTCCTGCCAGGTTCTAATATGAATACCCTGAATTACTGATTGACGTAATATCCCGGGGTGATTTTCATACCGTAGACTCTCCCGCGAGTTGCTCTGCCGGGGAGAATATACCTGTCCGGTACGCTTATCGCGACTCGCGTCCTTGCCCCGACCCTTTCAGAAAGGAAACTTCATGAAGACGGCACTGAAGCTTTCGGTATTCGTCGTCGCAGGTCTGCTGCTCTGTTCCTGCTCATCCCTCCAGCAACTGCGGCCCCTTTCTTCCGGAGAGGCAAGGCTTACCTATATAGAAATGCCCGAATTCGTTCGGGAAGATATTCCCTATGACGTAATTCTCTCAATCGATTCGGAAGAAACGCCCGAGATTCGCCAAGTCTGCTTCAGATGGGTTGCCGAAGAAAGCGCCTCAGCTTCGCCTTCTCTTTATTCCCATTCGACCGGCTCCGATTTTACTGTCGGTTCCGGGCCGGCCCCTGCGAGTTGGATCAAGCCGGGCGTGAACATAACCTCCGAATCTTTCTGTGCAGGTCCTTCCGACATCAAGTCCGATATTCCGGGAAGGCTGATTGTGAGGATCCGCCCCGCCAACCTCAAACCGAACTATTGTAAGCTCGAGGGCCGTGTCGAATACGTTGCCGACGGGCAGGTCAAGATTTCCAACGCTGTAAATACGCGAATAATTGTAGAAAAGTAGGTCAAAGACGAGCGGGAGCTTGCGAGACGGGGGCTGATTTCCCTTGTCTTGTCTATGCTTCAGGTTTGGGAGCGTACTTTTCGAGTTCTCTCCAATCCCAGGGCACGCAGGTCTCTTCTTCGGCGGCGTTCGGCCAGGGCCAGCCGCAGGGCAGGGGAGATCGGAAGCCGATCTTCTCACCTTTCACGGGATGAGTGACGATCAATTCCTTTGCAAACAGGGCGATCTGCTTCTGAGGAAGCGGCGCGGGGGCGCCGTACCGCAGGTCTCCGGCAACGGGGTGCCCGATATGCGCGAACTGGGCGCGGATCTGGTGCTTTCTGCCGGTGTCCAGTTTGACCCGAACCAGAGTGCGGCCTTTGGCCGTGTCGAGGACATTGTAGGAGAGCCGCGCTTCCTGACTGTGTTCCGTCTTTACCGGGACCACGCAACTCGATCTGTTCTCCCTCCTCTCGATATAGTTGACCAGCCGTCCCGAGTCTTTTTTTAGTTCTCCTTCGAGGACCGCCAGGTAATACTTTTCGGTTTGTCCTGTTCGGAATTGCTCGCTGAGCCTGCCTGCCGCCTTTGATGTCCGGCAGAAAAGGACCACCCCGGCAACTGGCCTGTCGAGCCGGTGTACCATGCCGAGAAAAACCCGCCCCGGTTTCTGATATACTTCCTTTATCCACTGCTTCCCGAGTTCGAGCAATGAGACCTCCTCCGTTTCATCTGCTTGAACGAGAAGGCCCGCGGGTTTATATAAGGCCAGCAGGTGATTGTCCCTGTAGAAGACTGGCCAGGACGGATGAAAAAAGTAATCGCCGTTCATCTATGACCCATTCACTATTGGAAGGAATACCATGCCCCAAAAGGGCACGCGGCTCAAAATCGAACCCAATGAGAAAATGCTGGCCGGAATTTTCCGGGATTCCGGCATTTCGCTTACCCCCGCCCAAATCGGGCAGATCTGGAAATATCATCAGTTGCTGCGGCAGCACAACCAGGAATTGAATCTGACCCGTGTTCACAATTTCCAGAACATGGTCCGGAAGCTCTATATAGATTCGATCCTTCCCGGGCAGATCCTCAAATTGCCGTCGCCGCTCATGGATCTGGGCACCGGCCCGGGCATGCCCGGAATACCTCTCAAGATAGCATTTCCAAAACTTGAAATATCGCTTGCCGAAAGCAGGCGCAATCGGGTCGAATTTCTGCAGCTCGCCGTAAATGAACTCGGCCTCAAAAAGATCAGCATCATAGGACACAGCATCAACGCCCTTACGGAAATCCCGGTAAACGGGGTTATCACGCGGGCCGTGGAGGCTATTCCGCAGACCCTGGAGAGGATTTCCGGATCGCTTGCGAAAGGAGGGCTTGCGGTTTTCATGAAAGGCCCTCATTGTGACGAGGAAATAGACGATGCCCTTACCCGTTTTGCAGGGCGGTTCCGCCTTGTGCAGGACCATCCCTATCGTATTCCGAATTCGACCGACGAGCGCAGGCTCGTCGTATTTGAAAGGCTGAATGCTCCCGCATGGGTGCGAAAGGCCGAGCTGATGAAGGAAAACCTCGTGCGAGTAATTGAAAGCGAACAGAACGATACGTTCCGCAATTTGAAAAAGCTGCTTGCCCCTCGGGGGATAAGAAAGCAGCTTCAGGCGTTGGTTGCCGGGCAAAAACAGGTTCAGGAGGTACTCGAAGGGTTTCCCGAAAGGTGTATCGCATGGCTTAGCCGGGGAGACCGGAACCCGCCTCCGGAGAGTGCTCCCTCTCACCTGACCTGGTACCAGCTCGCGCCGCCTCTTTATGAAACCCTGGATGCGTTCGGAACCGCTTTCCCGCTTCTGCTCGTCAAAATCGAGGAAATCCGGAAATGGGATCCGTCAGAAGGTCTGCCTCAAGGCTGCACGCTCTTTGTGCCGTTCCAGGACCCGGAAAACGTGGGGGCCGTAATCCGCTCTGCCGTCGGATTCGGCGCCGCGGCAGTGATATTGCTGTCCGAAGCGGCCAATCCCTATCATCCGAAAGCGATCAGGGCATCCGGCGGCACGGTTTTCAGGGCGAATCTGCTGGAGGGCCCGTCTATCCGCGATTTGCCGCACGACTTGCCTCTCGTGCCTCTTTCGAAGGAAGGCCGAAATCTTTCGGACTTCAGTTTTCCGAACAGCTTCGGACTGCTGCCGGGAATAGAAGGTCCCGGTTTGCCTGACGAATTACGCAAGGAAGGAATTGCAATCCCCATTTCACCGGAAGTCGAATCGCTCAATGCGGTGGTTGCGACGGCTGTTGCACTTTATGTCTGGTCTGAAAAGCGTGGGGGAGGGAAGGGATAGCAAGAGTAGAATTAATGCGCGGTTAGCCGGATAGGGGGCACAAGCTTTTTCGTGCCGTCCATTCGGAACAACATTTGTATCGGGCACATGGAAAACGGGCCTCGTCGGGATTGATGGACGGTGGACTCGACTGCTGTCTTCTTTTAAGTGCTATTTCGACCCCGGAACCGATGCGGAAGATAACCCGGTGTAGTTGGGAACCAGGGTAATCGTAAGGCGCCGGTTTTCCTGTCTGCCGTCTTCGGTCGCATTCGATGCGACCGGTTTTGCTTCTCCCCAGCCCCTCGCGATAATCCGGGAAGGGAGCACGCCTCTGCTTGCCAGTGCTTCTTTCACGGCATCAGCCTGCTTTTCCGATAAAATGAAGTTCTCTTCTTCGGATCTGATGCAATCGGTATGCGCGTCAACCTTGATCTTCGTTTCGGAGTATTTATTCAGAATCTCGGCAACATCATCCAACTTGCCGGATACGGATGGGCTCAGTCTGGCGGAACCGGTATCGAACATTCCGTCACAATGCATCGACACGGAAACGCTGTCGTTTGTTTTCTGGACTTCCGTTCCCGGGAACCGTCCCAGGCAGACTTGAAGCTCGAACCTCTGCCTCTCCAGGTAATCACCGGCAATGCCGGTCTTAGGGGTTATGTCTGATACGCTCCGGTCAGTCGTCCCAGCGCAGGCTGCCAATGCAAATGCGCAAAAAAACAGCAAAAAAGACCATCCCCTTTTCATGCCGCCCCCCGAATAGTCTATGCGATTATTTTTTCCCCGGTCGATTTCGAATATCAGAATCATCACACCGATGCAACTGGATTGGAATGAAATCGGAAGAAAAAATCATGACTTGGAAAAAACAGTGAGCAGTGATCAGTGAGAAAGCGCCGGTAAAAGTCGGCTTGGAGTAGTGGATGAAAGAGCCATACGGTGAAGGTCTAACGAACCACACCGGCCCCGAGTCATGCGCCGGTACCTGTGAGGGTACGGGTGAAGCGTTG
>JAEZHY010000197.1 GCA_023416335.1 Pseudomonadota bacterium
GTGAGCAGTGAGCAGTGAGCAGTGAGCAGTGAGCAGTGAGCAGTGAGCAGTGAGCAGTGAGCAGAATTGTTGGGGTTATTCCCGAGGCGTGTCAATAACTTTTATTTTTTATTTCGAAAACTTACCGCAAAAATAACAACCGCTGGTTCCCAAGCTCCAGCTTGGGAACCCTGCTCGGGAGCAAACGAATCTATTCTCTTCAGTTCACTGATCACTGTTCACTACATTAAAACCCGCAGTTGCCGCCGTTTTTGCACCCATTTTTAAAAAATCCGTCCCCGGCGGCTTTTCTCGAAACGAATTACGGGATATTTAGTTGCGAAAATCCGGTCCAAAGGGAGCCGTACATGAAATACCTCGATGAATACAGAGATCCTCAGCTCGCAAAAAGCCTTCTCGATGCTTTGCACCGAAGGACCCTCTCGAAGGGCGAAATCAGGCTGATGGAGATCTGCGGCACACATACCGTGGCCATCTTCCGCTCGGGACTGAGGCAGCTCCTGCCGCCTGCGATAAAGCTTATCAGCGGGCCGGGATGTCCGGTTTGCGTAACGGCAAACGAAGACATAGACAGGGCGATTTGGCTTTCCCAGCAGCCCGGCGTCATCATCACGACTTTCGGCGACCTCATCCGGGTACCGGGTTCGACTTCCTCGCTCCACATCGAACGGAGCAGGGGCGCGGACGTCCGCATCGTGTATTCGAGTCTCGACGCGCTCCAGATCGCCAAAGACAATCCCGGCCGTGAAGTCGTATTCCTTGGAATAGGATTCGAGACCACTGCGCCGACCATCGCAGCTGCCATTAAGCAAGCCTCTGTGCTCGGAATAGACAATTTCTCGGTATTCTCCGCCCACAAGCTGCTCCCGCCGGCAATGCGGGCTTTGCTCGACGCCCGAGAGGTCAAACTCGACGGTTTTCTCTGCCCGGGGCACGTGAGTATCGTTATCGGCGCAGGGGCCTACCAGGAAGTGATCGATAACTATAAAGTCCCTTGCGTTGTCACCGGCTTTGAGCCCCTGGATATCCTCCAGGGTATTTCCACGATGGTGGACCAGATTGAAAGCGGCCGTCCCGAAGTCAGCAACCGGTACAAACGGGTGGTAACCTGGGAAGGCAATGTGGCGGCGCGAAAGATCATCGACGAAATCTTCGAGGCCGCAGATTCCACCTGGCGCGGCATTGGGTTGATCCCCAAAAGCGGTTTGGAATTCCGTCCCGCGTGGAAGAAATATGACGCATCATCCCGGTTTTCGATGCCGGAGATTCGTGTGAAAGAGCACCCCGGCTGCAAATGCGGGGAAGTGCTGCGGGGAGTTTTGACTCCACCCCAATGCGGCCTTTTCCGGAAAGTCTGCACGCCACAGGACCCGAAAGGTCCGTGTATGGTATCGGGCGAGGGAACCTGCGGAGCCTACTACAGGTATCATAACGAATAGCTCAATCGGTTAACGGAGATCAGATGCCGGATTCAGGACTCATACAGCTCGATCAGGGAAGCGGCGGCCGTGCCATGCACGACCTCATTGAAGAGTGCTTCATAAATACGCTCGGCAATCCTCTGCTCCTGGACAGAAACGACAGCGCTGTCTTCGAACTGAAGGGCGGCCGGGTGGCCATGACAACCGACTCCTACGTGATCGATCCCATTTTCTTTCCGGGTGGAAATATCGGGAGCCTGGCGGTACACGGAACGGTGAACGACCTGACGATGCGGGGCGCAAAGCCGCTCTACCTGACGGCGGGCTTCATCCTCGAGGAAGGCCTTCCGTTCGAGGACCTGAAGAAGGTGGTTCAATCCATGGCCGATGCCGCTCGCGAAGCCGGCGTGCAAGTGGTTGCGGGCGACACCAAAGTGGTCCCACGGGGCAAGGCCGACAAGCTTTTCATTAATACATCCGGAGTGGGAATCGTCCCGGACGGGCTCGATATCGGCGGCCAGAATGCCAGGCCCGGGGACGTTCTGCTCATAAACGGCACGATCGGCGACCACGGCATGGCGGTCATGTGCAAGCGGGAAGGCCTCGCATTTGAAAATGAAATCAAAAGCGACGCCGCCTCGCTGAACGGACTCGTTTTCCGGATGATCGAGGCATTCCCTGAGATTCACGTGCTGCGCGATCCGACTCGCGGAGGGGTTGCGACGACTCTGAACGAAATCGCCGAACAGTCCGGGGTGGGAATCCGGCTTCTCGAAGAGAACCTGCCCATCCGGGAAGACGTTGCCGGTGCATGCGAAGTCCTTGGCCTCGATCCCCTTTACGTGGCCAACGAAGGAAAGGTGCTCACGATCGTTCCTCCGGAAGGCGCCGAGGCGGTGCTTTCCGCAATGAAGTCACACCCGCTGGGGCGGAATGCCTGCCGCCTGGGGGAGATCCTTTCGGAAAATCCCGGCAGGGTTTTTCTCCGTACCCGAATTGGAGGCCATCGCCTCGTGGACATGCTCCGCGGCGAGCAGCTTCCGCGTATTTGCTGAACCCTGATATCTGGAAATTGGAATGTTGATTAGAAAACCGTCGGCTCCCAAAAACGGGAAGGCAAAGTGCCGTGTTTGCGGCAAGACGCTGCGGGGCATAGCGACATGCATAGGGGTTTGTCCCGATTGCGCGCGCAAACGCCCGGATGAGAGCCGGGGCCGGATCGAGCAGGTCCATGCGGAATCCAGGGAGATGTTTGGGCTGCCTACCAGGCCGGCAGCGAACCCGGAAGGCATCGAGTGCAACCTTTGCACCCTGCGCTGCAAAATGGGAAAGAGCCAGAAGGGCTATTGCGGAATCAGAAACGGAGGCAGGAGCAGCCTCCGGACGGACGGACGGTCACGCGCGCTCGTATCCTATTACTACGACCCGCTGCCCACAAACTGCGTTGCCGACTGGGTGTGCCCGGGAGGCACGGGTGCAGGCTTTCCGCAATTCTGCAACGACTCGGGACCGGAAGTCGGGTTTTACAACCTGGCGGTTTTCTTTGAAGCCTGCAACTTCAACTGCCTCTACTGCCAGAACTGGTGCTTCAGAAAGAACCAGCTCTCCCCGCGCTGGACGCATCTCGAAAAAGTCGAGCAGGCGGTGAACCGCAATACGAGCTGCATTTGCTTTTTCGGCGGAGACCCGGGGCCTCAGCTGCCCTTCGCCTTCCGTTTGTCGAAAGCGGTGCAGAAGAAGAACCCCGACCGGATTCTGAGGATCTGCTGGGAAACCAATGGCGCAATGGACCCGGTCTGGCTGAAAAAGATGACTACAATTTCCCGGGATTCGGGCGGATGCGTCAAAATCGACCTGAAGGCATGGAATCCCGGAACACACCGGGCACTATGCGGATGGGACAACGCGAAAGTGCTCGACAATTTCGCCCGTGCGGCGGAATGGGCTTCAACCCGCCCTTGCCCGCCTCTTCTCGTGGCGAGCACGCCCCTCGTGCCGGGCTACGTAGATGAAGACGAGATATACGGCCTGGCATCCTTTATCGCGCGCATAAACCCCGACATCCCTTATGCGCTGCTGGCCTTTGCCCCCCAGTTCATGATGGACGACTCCCCGACCACCTCGGCCGAACAGGCCCAGGCCTGCCTCGAAGCCGCCAAACAAGCCGGCCTCACCCGCGTGCGCCTCGGTAACGAGCACCTTGTAGGATGCTGAGTATTTGTCTTTCAGATTTTGCGATCACGCCCACTCCGGCGGAAATGCCGTGACGGAATCGATGTCTTCGGCTCCGGATAGGATCATGACGAATCGGTCCACACCGAAGGCGATTCCGGCGCATGGACCGAGATGGGGAAGGCTCTGCAGAAAATCCTCGGGGATAGGACAGCGAATGCCCTCGGACAACTCTTTTGAGGCAACGGCGGCTTCGAACCGGGCGCGCTGCTCGACCGGGTCCGTTAATTCACTGAATCCGTTGGCAAGCTCGATTCCGGACCAGTACAACTCGAAGCGCTCGGCGACCTCAGGATTTCCCGGCTTCAGCCGGGCAAGGGCGGCCTGGCTGCGCGGGTAGTCTTCGAGGATGCAGGGGGTCGGATAGCCCAGGTTCGGCTCGACTTTTTCGACCATATCCAGGTCGAATCGGTCCTGGTCGGGATCGGGACCGGGTTCCCAGCCGGCAAATTTCCCGAAGGCTTCCCGGACCGTGTACTTCCCCCACTTTCCCTCCACATCCAACAGCCGTCCCCGGAAGAGCAGGCCGGATCGTGCCGGGACCTCCCCACACACGCTCCGGACCAGCTTTTGACAGTCTTCCTGCAGCTTCTTATAATCAGCACCTGACCGGTACCATTCGAGAATGGTGAATTCGGGGTGGTGCAGCCGGCCGCGTTCTCCTCCCCGGAATGCCCGGGTTATCTGGAAGATCTTCTCGTAGCCCGCGGCAAGCATCCGCTTCATGTGGAGTTCGGGGCTCGTGGACAGAAATCGCCCGGCATCCGCGGAAACTGCCCTGATGTGGACTTCGGGGGCCGGAGCACTGGTGAGTATGGGTGTCTGAACTTCGAGAAAGCCCTCATCTTCGAAAAAAGCGCGAATCAGGCGGACCACCCGGGAGCGGATTTCGAGATGGCGCTTTTTTTCGAAGAGGATTGCCCGTTCATCCCTTGCCATTAGCCTTTAACGCGCTCCACGTACGAACCGGTCCGGGTGTCTATCCGGACTACTTCCCCTTCTTCAACGAAAAGAGGGACCTGAATGACATAACCCGTTTGAAGAGTGGCGGGCTTCGTGGCGCCGGATGCCGTGTCGCCTTTGATTCCCGGGTCGGATTTGACGATCTTGAGTTCGACGAAGTTGGGGAGCGATAAGCCAATGGGGCGGTTCTGAAAAAGAAGGACGCTCACCATCAGGTTCTCGGTCAGGAAATTTGCGGCGTCTCCAACTCCCTCCACGGGCATTTCGATCTGCTCGTAGTTGGACATGTTCATGAGATGGTACTTGTCGCCGTCGTTATAGAGATACTGCATTTCCTGCTCTTCCAGATCGGCGGAGGTAAACTTGTCGCCCGAGCGGTAGGTGCGATCGAACTGTGTGCCGGTGATCATGTTTTTCAGCCGGCAGCGATAGAGTGCCTGCCCCTTCCCCGGCTTGGAAAATTCGAAGTCGACGATCAGGTAAGGATCTCCGTCAATTTCGAGTTTTGTTCCCTTTCTCAACTCTCCTGCTGTTAAAACGGCTCCCATTGGATGGTCCTTTCTCTAGTTTTTTCTGTTCTTAAATTTTTTATTGTAATAGCATTTTCTTCAGGCGGTCAATATAGTTTTGGATTATCCTGTTGCAACGCACCCCGTTCGGGTGATCGCCTTCCGGCATTCCGGGTACCGGGGCGCCGCCAGGGAGCTTAAAGGAGGAGAAGATATGAGTGAGATTTTATCGGTAAATGCACGAGAAATTCTGGATTCGCGCGGCAATCCGACAGTTGAGACGGAAGTCATGCTCGACAGCGGCTACGTCGGAGTCGCGGCTGTCCCGTCCGGCGCTTCGACCGGATCCAGGGAAGCGCTCGAACTTCGGGACGGCGACCCGGACCGGTATATGGGGAAAGGCGTCCTTAAAGCGGTCCAAAACGTAAACGACGAGATCGGACCGAAGATCATCGGCTTCGAGGCGATGGACCAGAGCGGGATCGACCAGTTCATGATCAACCTGGACGGAACCGAGAACAAAAGCAATCTCGGGGCCAACGCAATCCTGTCCGTCAGCATGGCGGTCGCCAAAGCCGCCGCGGCCGAATCGGAACTGCCGCTCTACCGCTACCTCGGCGGAGTCTCCGCATTCCTGCTGCCCGTCCCGCTTATGAACGTCCTCAACGGCGGCGCCCATGCCGACAACAACCTGGACATCCAGGAGTTCATGATCGTTCCGGTCGGCGCGCAGAGCTTCCGCGAAGCCCTTCGGATGGGGGCGGAAACGTTCCACAACCTGAAAAAGGTCCTCAAGTCCAAGGGTCTCAACACGTCAGTCGGCGACGAGGGCGGATTTGCCCCCAACCTGAAGTCCAACGAAGAGGCAATGGAAGTTCTCATGCAGGCGATCGAGGCCGCGGGATATAGGCCCGGCGAGGACATATTCATTGCATTGGACGCCGCTGCCAGTGAGTTCTATGACAACGGCGAATATATCCTGAAAGCCGAAGCCAAGCCGAAAAAGAGTTCGCAGGAACTGGTAGAATTCTACAAAACCTGGGCCGACCGCTATCCCCTGATTTCGCTCGAAGACGGCATGGCGGAAAACGACTGGCAGGGATGGAAAGCCCAGACGGATTCACTGGGCGGAACCATTCAGCTCGTGGGAGACGATGTTTTCGTGACGAACACGAAAATTCTCTCGCGGGGCATTGCGGAAGGAATCGCGAATTCGATTCTGATCAAACTGAATCAGATCGGCACCATCACCGAGACGATGCAGGCAATCAACATGGCGCACAGGGCGGGCTATACGACCGTTATCTCCCACAGGTCAGGTGAAACGGAAGACACGACGATCGCCGACCTGGCCGTTGCCGTCGGAAGCGGCCAGATCAAGACAGGCTCGCTCTCCCGCTCGGACCGGCTGGCCAAGTACAATCAGCTTCTCCGGATCGAAGAGGAACTGGACACCTCCGGCTGCTACGCGGGCCTCTCGGCGTTCAACCTCGTACAGGATTAACCGGAATACTTTGCCGGTGAACATTCCGGCTTGACTCCGGATTTCTTTTCAATTACATATATGGGGTTTACAGACGGCGGCATACCCAAGTGGCAAGGGAGCGGTCTGCAAAACCGTTATACAGCGGTTCAAATCCGCTTGCCGCCTCCAGAAAATTCTAAGGGGCCTGTTCAAAAGAACAGGCCCCTTTTTTGTGCGCCCGTGCCGCTGCTTCGCGAATTTCTCGGATAGGAAGAG
>JAEZHY010000241.1 GCA_023416335.1 Pseudomonadota bacterium
GTCATGGACTGCTTGAATTTGCCCGTATCCGGGATCAATTGTCCCCGTTGCGAATCGGAGGCAATCTACAGATTCGGAAGGGATCAACTGGGACGGCAGCGATTTCGCTGTCTGATCTGCGACCGGCAGTTCGTCATCTTCAAGTCCAGGCACGAAATAAAAGAACATCCGGTTTGCAACAAATGCGGAAGCAAGATGCATCTCTACAGGCGTTACAGCGGAATGCTGCGGTTTAGATGTTCGGGATACCCAAGATGCAGGACATACATAAAAATCGAGGTGGAGGAAGAATGAGCTGCTATCTGCATCATATTCCAGGAAGGATCAGAGTCAAAACACCCGCTCTCAAGGGATTTTCCATTCAGCCTGATGAACTGGAAAAGAAACTCATGTCTCTGCCGGGAGTCCTTTCCGCAACCGTCAATACCCTCACAGGCAGCGTTCTCGTGAACTACGACGAGAGGACCATGAATGCGGGGAAGATCGTCGACCTGGTGGGCAGTGAATGCGGCGTGGATTTTTCGACCGCCGCCCACATTGACAAGTACCTGGATGAGAAGTTGTCCCACACCGGCGAGCAGATTGGAGTCAGGTTAGGCAAAGCAGTCCTCGGGATGGTGATCGGTCAGGTATTTGAGGGATCTCCCCTGGCCCTCCTCGCGGCTGTAATATGATTTCAAAACACTGTCGGTAGTAACCGCAGATACTCTGCCGAAGCCCCCTTTACACAAGCTGCTGCCTCTCGGGCAGCGGCGCCGTCCCCCTTTTTTCCCCGGTACCAATTCCTGATATTGAAATTCATTCTGTCCAAAGAGCGCTTAATGTTGTCTCCAGACTCGAAATTCGCTCGGGGGTCGCTTCATTTCCCGCCAAATCCTCCCAAAGCTTTGGACTGAGCCGATTGCTGTCATACTCGATAACGACGGAACCAACCACCGGGTTGACCCGGACTCCCAGGATACCCGTAAGATGTGCCCGAACTTTGTCAAAGTCGATCCTTCGGGCGATTGCGACCCCCGAGGGCAATACCCTTATCCTTATTCTTCCCGGGATATGATGCACGATGGTTGTGTGGGCAGTCAGGAGCACCAGGCTGCGGATCGTCTCGGAAACGGAATCGGTCATTTATACTCTCTCCTCTTCTGGAAAGCACATCTCTGAAACGACTTAACACCCGATGCTGAGACCCTCAGCTCATACATCAATAATTATTCTCGCAAAAGCAAATTGGCCGTCTAGAGTAGGGAAAAAATGAAAGATATGAATGACAAACAATAAGGAATGACTAGAGTTAAAAGCTTGCCGGGCTTTACTTATTGCTCCGCATCTCATGATATGGGAGATCGATTGAGCCGTCGCTCTCGTTTGTCTCTTGATGTCTTGCCTCCGTTTTCAGAACTTGCAGAGTGGACCAGGTGATCGAATTAGTACACGCATTGGTACATGGAAGGGCCAGATATAAGGTCGGGGAACTTTACCGTTCCAGGCTCTGGCAAGAAAGTCTCGAACTGAAACTCCGGGAGCAGGAGCCCATCGAGGACGCTTCGGCTTCCTTTCTCACCGGGAACGTTCTTATTCGCTACAACTCGGGCAACACGGCGGAATCGATAGCCCGACTGCTGGAGCAGGTCGTTTCCCAGCTCCGCAACGAGCTGGCCATGCCAGCGCTTGAGCAAAGTCACCCGCCCCTCCGGAAGGAAATAAAAAAGACACTCAAAACGGATGCCTCCGAATCACGCGCGCGCGCAAAAAGCCGGAAACTCGCATCCACTAACGAACCACAGTCCGAAAGAGAATGGCATTGCTTCACATCCGGCGATGTCTTGACAGGTTTGTGCGTATCGGCCGAACAGGGACTCTCCGATAACGAAGTCCGGGAAAACTCCAGGAAATACGGCCTGAACATCCTGCCCGAATCCGAGCCGCGTTCCGGGCTGAGCATGTTTCTCGAGCAGTTTCAGTCGCTTCCGGTAGCACTCCTGAGCGCGGCCGCCGCCATTTCTGTCCTTACCGGCGGAGCAGCGGACGCACTGGTCATAATGGGTGTAGTCGGCATTAACGCCTGTATCGGGTATGTCACCGAGAGCCAGGCGGAGAGAACGATCGAATCCCTCAAGCGTATCGTTCACCCGACCGCCCTGGTGGTGAGAGGCGGCCGACAGGTTCCGATCGACATCGAAGAGATTGTCCCCGGGGATGTCCTGGTCCTGCGCCCGGGGGTCTACGTGCCTGCGGATGGCAGGCTGATCGAGGCCGAGCATTTGAGCGTCGATGAATCCGCTCTGACCGGCGAGAGCCTTCCCGTTGTAAAAAGCGTCCACGCACTCGCGGCATCGGACATTCCCATGGCGGATAGAAAAAACATGGTCTACACGGGCACCTTGGTGACAGGGGGGCAGGGACTGGCCGTGGCTGTTGCAACGGGGCGTTTTACAGAGCTTGGCCGGCTTCAGATCATGGTCGGAGAGGCAGAAGCGCCCGAGACCCCGATGGAAAAGGAATTGAGGCAGATCGGAAACCAATTGGTGCTGATCAGCGGGGCAATTTGCGGGGCTGTGTTTCTGGTCGGACTGCTTCGAGGTTTCGGGTTTATTCAGGGTTTCAAGACCTCGATAGCGCTTGCCGTCGCCGCGGTCCCGGAAGGTTTGCCGGCAGTCGCGACAACCACCCTTGCCCTGGGTATCCGGAACATGAAAAAGCGCAACGTCCTGATCCGGAAGCTCGACGCCGTGGAGACCCTGGGTTCCGTCCAGACAATATGTTTCGACAAGACCGGGACGGTCACCCAGAACAGAATGAAAGTCAAACGGATCTGGGTGGACGACCGGACACTGGATTTCGAAAATGGAGGGTTTCCGGTCGATTGCGATATCGTCCCGGACACATGCGAATCGCTGAAAAGACTGCTCCAGGTCAGCGTCCTGTGCAATGAATCGGAGATCATCAGAGAAGGTGCCGACTACGTACTCCACGGCACATCGACCGAAAAAGCCCTGGTACAGATGGCAATCGATATTGGACTGGATGCCGTCGGGCTGAGAAAGACCTACAAAATCCTGAAGATAAATCACCGCTCCGAGGACCGGCATTTCATGGCTTCACTGCATGAGGGACTGGGGGATGAGCGATTATTATGCCTCAAAGGCAGCCCCATTGAAGTACTCGAAATGTGCGGGTGGTACATCCGTAATAACGAGCGGGTCCGGCTCGACGACGAAATCCGGCAGGCCGTCGAGGCGGAAAACGAATATATGGCGGGCGAGGCGCTTAGAGTCCTTGGTTTTGCCTGCATTGCGGACCCGGACGATTCGGCCTTCGAGAGCCTCGGGGAGCTGACCTGGCTCGGTCTCGTCGGGATGTCCGATCCCATCAGGCCGGGTGTCAAAGACCTGATCCCGCTGTTCCATGAAGCGGGAATCGACACGGTAATGATAACCGGAGACCAGAGCAGCACGGCTTATTCCATCGGCAAGGAACTCGGATTGAGTCAAGGCCGTCCATTGGAGATACTCGACTCCACGGCACTTGCAGCCCTGGATCCCGAGGCGTTGAAGGCACTTTCTCAGCAGGTACACGTTTTCGCACGCGTCAGCCCGGCCCATAAGCTCAAGATCGTGCAGGCGCTCCAGAAAGCAGGCCGCGTAGTAGCGATGACCGGGGACGGGATAAACGACGGACCCGCGCTCAAGGCCGCCGATATCGGAGTAGCGCTCGGAGCGTCCGGGACGGACGTCGCGCGGGAAGTCTCGGACGTCATCCTGGAAAAGGACGACCTCGAGATCATGATACAGGCCGTCGGACACGGGCGCACTATCTACAGCAACATCAGGAAGGCCCTTCGCTTCCTGCTGGCCACCAATTTCAGCGAAATCATGGTGATGTTCGGAGCGGGCGCGCTCGGCGTCGGCTTTCCCCTCTCGGCCAGGCAACTGCTCTGGATCAACCTTATCTCGGACATCTTCCCGGGTTTGGCGCTCGCAATGGAGTCGCCGGAATCCGACGTCCTGAAAAAACCTCCCCGCGACCCCGGACAGCCGATCATCGACAAGAGCGACTTCAGGAATATCTCCATTGAAGCAGCGGTGATGACCGATGGGGCCATGCTCTCCTACGCCTACGGCATGGCCAGGTTCGGCGCCGGGGCTCAGGCCGGGACCCTGGCTTTTCAGACTTTGACCCTGACCCAGCTTCTGCATGCAATAAGCTGCCGCTCGGAAAAGCATAGCCTCTTCAGCCGGGAAAAGCTGCCGCCCAACAAGTATTTGACTTATGCCCTGGGCGGATCTCTGGCCATCCAACTCATGACCATGTTCGTCCCCGGGCTCAGGGCACTGCTGGGACTCACTCCCGTCGGACTTGCCGACACCGTAGTGATAGGGGCCACTTCAATTGTTCCCCTCCTCGTAAATGAAATGAGAAAGAACATTTCAAAGGATAGCCGTTCATGAAGAAGAACTATGTTTTCTCTTCCGAATCGGTCACGGAAGGGCATCCGGATAAACTCTGCGATCAGGTGAGCGACGCAATCGTAGACCAATTCCTCCAGAGGGACAGGTTCTCAAGGGTTATTGCCGAATGCGCGGTTTCCACCTCGATCGTCTTTATAGCCGCCCGATTCGCTTCCGATGCAAAAATCGACATCCCCGGCGTTGCCAGGCGTGTGATTGCCGAGATCGGCTACGACCGTCACCAATTCAACTCAAAGACCTGCAGCGTTTTGACCAGTCTCCAGGAATTGCCGGTCGACGAACTCTGCTGCTTTGACGAACGGAATTTATCCGAGAGGGAAATCGAAAACATAACCGCCAGGAACCAGGTGACCGTTTTTGGGTTTGCCTGCAACCATACTCGCGACTTGATGCCGCTGCCCGTCTACCTGGCGCACAAACTGTCCAAACAGATAAGCAATGTGAGGCGGTCAAGACTCATACCCTACCTGGCTCCCGAGGCAAAAACCGACGTGGGGGTCGAATACAGGAATCGGAGACCGCACCGAATTTTTAATATCACCATCACGGCAGGCCAGATGGAGCCGGGGACGCCTGCCCTGTCGAGACTGAGAGAGGAAATCCGCGAGTTGGTTTATCGGTCGGGTGTTTCAGGATGAACCGATTAAGCCGGACCGGGAGACTGAGATTTCCATTAACCCCGAGGGAGTCTTCCATCCCGGAGGCCCGACTGTGCACTCGGGACTTACCGGGCGAAAAACCGGCATCGACACTTACGGGGAATACTCGCGGCACAGCGGCGCCGCACTCAGCGGGAAAGATCCCCTGCGCATCGACAGGATCGGCGCATATGCAGCCAGGTATGCGGCAAAAAATGTCGTTGCCGCCAGCCTTGCCGAAGAATGCGAGGTTCAGTTGAGCTACGCAATTTCCCGATCTCGCCCCATCAGCATTCAAGTTCAGACCTTCGGAACCGGGAAGATCGTCGACAACAAAATCGCAGCCCTGATCGAGAAGAATTTCGAATTCCGGCTTGCCGGCATAATCAGGCAGTTCAACCTGAGGGAGTTGCCTTCTTCGCAGAAGGGGGGGTTCTATCGCAAGCTCGCCGCCTACGGCCATATGGGAAGAACCGAAATCGAAGCTCCCTGGGAACTCCTGAACAGGGCGGAAATGCTGCATGATCTTTCAGGGTTGCGAAAGCACACTGCACAACCCGTCGCATGATCCAACATGCCGGTTGCAGGTTGTCCCTGCCCGTGCACGAGACATAGAGGAAAGAAGGAGGAGGAGATATGGCGCTTTTCGATAATGGAATAAAGATGGGAACCGGGATCGCTATTGGAATCGGCGCGCTCATACTGGCTCCGGCGGTCATTCCTGCTGTTGCAGCGGCTGTCAGGCCGATAGTCAGGGCTTCCATAAAGGGAGGACTCATCCTGGTGGAGCGAACCAGGGAACTGGTCGCAGAAGCATCGGAAGCGGTCGCGGACATGAAGGCCGAGGCCAAAGCGGAGCTGGCTGACGAGCGGAGCGGAAATGTCTCGCTGGTGGCAGTCGAGGAGGTATAGTGGCGACCCCGGCAAGGCTATTGAGCAGAGCACCGGGAAGGCTGAGGTTCAGGATTCCTTCAAAGAAGGGTGACTCTCCTTACTTTGGCGCACTGGAAACGGAGTGCGCAAAGCTGTCCGGTCTGAAAAGCGTGGAGGTAAACCCATCCACAGCAAGCCTGCTACTGTTTTTCGACCCGGCTTTGGGACTCTCTTCCGGTGCAATTGCCGACGACCTCGATCTCGAGTTGGCACCGAGCGATCGCATGCCGCTTGAAAAAAGGGTATCCAGACAGGTTGGCCTGGTAGATTCGACTTTGAAGCGCCTGACCGGAGGCGAACTCGATCTCGGAGGAATTGCCTTTCTCGGATGCCTTGCCGCAGGGGTTTACCAGGTCGGCATCGGAAACGTGGCAATGCCTGCATGGTTCGTTGCCTTCTGGTATGCGATGAACCTGGCATCGGGGAAACAGTCATAAAGAACTTGGAACAACAACGTGCAACAAACATCAGGAGGAATAACGAATGGCTGAAGAACTGATCACCCCCGGAGGTCCGGCCGAACCGGATCGTGAGATGGGACCGGCAGGCACGAATGTGAAACAGGCGGTCCTGAACAGTTTCAACATCATTCGACAAGTCGAGTCGGGATTGGTGTCGCTTGCCAGAAACACGTTTTCAGACACGGTGGGAGCAACCGGTTCGGTAGCCAATGAAGCCGTCTCCGTAACCAAAGAAGTTCTGAAGGGAACGTTCGCGGCGGCACAGGAAGCCGGAACCGGACTTCTGGACAGCACAAGGAGTATCGCAAAGGGAATCGTTCTGGGAGTGAGCGATGTCGGAGGCGACCTCATCACTGCGGCGAGTCAGACTGCACGATGCGCCGTGAAGGGCGCCGCGGAAGTGGGTGCCGATGTCGGCGTGGTTGCCAGAAGAACCGTTGACGGCATACTCGAAGCCACAAAAGAAGTCGGCGGGAACGTGGAAGAAGTGGCAAAAGTGGCAATCGGCGGCGCGATCGATGCTGCCGGAACGATTGGCGAAAGTGCGGTCAAAGCGGTCAGGAACGTCCTGGTAGGTGCTGTTGAGGGAGCAAAAGACGTTGCTGGGGCGGTTCTGCCGAAACCAAAAGAATAACCCGCGTCCGGTGCAGAACGAACTGAACCGGTTAGCGAACCTGAAAAACAGGACTTTCCAAAGTTTATTCCAAAAGGCATCCATATAGCCGATACCCGCCCTTCCCCTCTGCCCTGAATTCCTCGGGAGGGGGGGAAGGCGGGATTTGTACTGCTTACTCTCTTTCGCCAAACGCTCTAATCCGACCATCATAACAGGCTTCCCAACCCTCTCACGGCAAGATCATTCCAGCGGAACATCCAAACGTAAGTCTTCTGCATAAGGTTTTACTACCGGACTTGTTGGAGGAGTAAACGGCGAGCCGAAACCATAGAGCCGATACCCATCCTGAAATTTCCAATTACCAAACAGGATTAGGACAACCCTCGCCTATCTGCTATATTAAGTGATCGAACCCGCAGAGGATCTTAAATGACCTTCGGACGCTTCTCTTCCAAAATTTCCACTCGAATACTCATGAGCTTCGGGGCCGCTTTCGCCCTTGCCGCCGTGATTACGGTCGTTGCGGTAAGGAATGAGCTTCGGCGTCAGGCCATAGTGGAAGCGGAGTCCAAGGCATTGATCATCATGGACCACAAGATGGCGGTCCATAACTTCGTTGTCGCAGAACTCAGGCCGAAGCTGCTGAAGTGGACGGAAGACTTCCGCCCCAGCAGCTATTTCGAACCTGCATGGATGTCCTCCACGTACGCCGTACGCCAGGTCGATGATACATTCAAGGCGCTCAGTCCCACCAAATATTATGCGAGGCATTGCGCCGTCGATGCGCGAGACCCGGATAACGAGGCCGGCGAATATGAACGGGGATTCCTGGAACGGCTCAATTTGCATCCCAATCTGGTGACGGATTCAAAAGTAGCGGATTTAGACGGTGAACCATTCTTTTACATTCTGCGCCGCGGTCTCGTGATGGAGGCGGAGTGCCTTCAATGTCACGGTACTCCGGATCGGGCCCCTGCCGGAATGGTCGAGATGTACGGTTCGGAGCGCGGATTCAGGCGTGAAGTCGGCAAAACGGTTTCCGTTATCTCCGTTCGCGTTCCGTTAAAAGAGACCTATGCCGAGGCCGACTCGTTTTCCATCAGGCTTTCGGCCCTGTTCCTGACTGTTCTGACCGGCCTTTTTCTCGTGCAGCATCTGCTGATCAAGCGTCTGTTCCTTAATCCGCTTCGAAGGATCCACGGCAAGGCGCTGGAGTTGGCGGCAAGCGACGAGCATCTTGGGGAGACGATCGCCCCCCCGCCTATGCTGGAACTCGCGGAACTCACCGAATCTTTCAACAGAATGTCGGAGAACCTGAAGATCCGCGTGCTGGAGCGCGAAGGGGCCGAGGAGGCCCTGCACCTGGCCCAGTCTATGCTCGAAGCGCGGGTTGAGGCCAGGACCGGCGAACTGTCGGAAGCCTACGAACAACTGAAGGCCGAGATTTACGAAAAAAGCAAGGTCCAGGAGGCCCTGATTCAGCAGCGCGACTTCGTCGAGAGTCTGGTCAACACGGCCCAGACGATAATTCTCGTGCTCGATAACAGAGGACATATCGTCCGGTTCAACACCTATCTCGAGAAACTGGCAGGCTATACTCTCGAGGAAGTCCGGGGGCAGGACTGGTTTCACATCTTCCTGCCGCTCGATCACCGCAGTCGTGTCAAGCAGGTTTTCTTCCGTGCGTTTTCCGGGCATCAGATCAAGGGATATACCGCTCCCGTCCTGACCAAATCGGGCGAAGAGCGGCAGATCGAGTGGTACAGCGCTCGGCTGAAATCGGAAGACAGCACGACGGTCGGCCTGCTGTCGATTGGGCAGGACATAACGGAGCGGAAAAGGGCTGAAGAGGCCCTCAGGAAATCCGAGATGTGGCTCAGGAGCCTTTATTCACAGCTGCTCAAGGCGCAGGAAGAAGAAAGAAGAAGGATCGCAAAGGAAGTCCACGACAGTATCGGCTCGCCTCTTGCCGCAATAAAGATGGGGCTGGAAAATGCCATCATGGTGAGCGAAAAGGGCAAGGTCGGGCTCGAATCGCTTCGGGCTCTCGCCGAACTGGCTCAACACTCGATGCGCGAATGCCGGAGGATCATGACTGATCTGCGCCCGCCCGTGCTCGACGACTACGGCATAGTCGCAACCATCAAATGGCTCTGCGATCGTTTCCAGATCATTAATCCCCAGATCCGAATAGAGAGAAGAATAGACATCTCCGAGGAAGATATTCCCGAGCCGCTGCGGATCGTCCTGTTCAGAATCGTCCAGGAAGCGCTGAACAACGCAGCCCGGCACAGCGGAGCAAAAATCATATCCGTTCTGCTATTGAAGGGAAAAGAGATCCAGCTCTGCGTCCACGACGACGGCTGTGGATTCGACATGGACTCGGTCCTCTCCAGAAAGGCGCATGAAGGGGGATTCGGGATATCGAACATGAAGGAGCGGACCGAACTGTCCGGGGGCTCCTTCCAGTTGGAAACCGATCCGGAAAAAGGAACTACGATATATGCCCGGTGGACGCCATAGGCGACAGGCCGGGCGGGTGAGCTTCTTCGCAGGGGAACAGGCATGAAAAGGAAAGAAATGCCAAAGGCTTCACAGGAACCGGTATCTTGCCGTGAGGGGGCCGGAGGTCCGCCCGACGACGGCCTGCATTCGAAAGAACGCCGAAAGCAGATCGAAGAAGAACTTCTCAACGCCAAGAAACTCGAGTCCATCGGCATCCTTGCCGGCGGGATCGCTCACGACTTCAATAATCTGCTTTTCGTTATTCTCGGGAATATCGGCATGGCAAAAATGTGGCTGAAAACCGGGAATCCGACGCTGAAACACCTGGTTGAAGCGGAACGGGCCTGTATGCGCGCCAAAGACCTGACCCAGAAGTTCATTACGTTTTCGTCCGGAGGCGGCCCGGTCAGAAGCCGAATCTCGATGAGGGAGATGGTCTCGAACCTGGGGAGCCTGATCCTGAGCGGATCGAACGTAAGAAGCGTTATCGAGATGCCCGAGGGGCTTTGGAACGCCGATGTCGATGAAAATCAAATGCGCCAGGCACTCTGCGGGATCATTTCCAATGCAAAAGAAGCCATGCCGAAAGGCGGCACCCTCCGGATCAGGGCCGAGAACGCCGAGTTGACCGCAGCCGAAAAGGCCGATTTGAACCTGGACGACGGACGATACCTCAGAATTCTGATTTCGGACGAAGGCGTCGGGATACCGGAAGAAAATCTCTCCAGGATCTTCGATCCCTATTTTTCAACGAAGTACAGGGGAAGCCGAAAAGGCATGGGATTCGGGCTGGCCATCGCTCATTCCGTGATTAAAGGACATCGTGGGACCATACGAGTGGAATCGACGCCCGGAGAGGGTACTGTCGTTACCATTCTCATTCCCGCCTCAAAGGCCGCGGCCCGCCAAAGTCGCCCTGCAGCAGGAATTTTACCCGCTCCGGGCAGACGCATTCTGGTGATGGATGATGAAGAGATGCTGAACGACGTCATCAAAACCATGCTCGAACATCTCGGATACGAAGTGGACGTCGTCCCGGACGGCGAAACGGCCGTCGCATTCTATGCAGTGGCCGCAAATTCCGGCAGGTATTATGACGCCGTAATTCTCGACCTGACCGTAAAAGGAGGAATGGGAGGCAAAGAGACCGTTTGTGAGATGCTCAAACTGAACCCGGACGTGAAAGCGATCGTCTCCAGCGGGTATTCCAGCGATCCCGTAATGTCCCGATACACGGAATACGGCTTTAAGGACGTACTGAAAAAACCGTACGCCCTGGAACAGCTGAGTGCGGTGCTCAAGAAAGTCTTGGAGAACTGAAGGATCGAGAACTCACCAACTTCCTCTGCTTTCCTCCGTGAATTCCCCAGGAGATTCATCGTGAAAAGGCTTCCCGGTTCCATATGCTACGCCATCCTGCTCCTCTTGCCGGTGCTCGTTCTTTCCTGGACGGGACTGTGCATATCGAGGACGCCTGCATCGCTTGACGACAACACGTTCCTTGCGATGGTGCTCACAAACCCGTCCGAAAACGGCGGTTACACCGTCTTGAAACCCGTAAGCGCTTTGCGGGTCAGTCTGAATGTTCCCGAAGATGTGGAACGTGTGAGGAAATACATTCTCGAACGCATAAAGGTCCCGGATTGTGA
>JAEZHY010000013.1 GCA_023416335.1 Pseudomonadota bacterium
GGTGGTGGGCGGTGGGCACGATAAAGCCTTGTGCCCACCCTACACGGCTTCCGTTCCCGTTATGTTGAGGCACGGTTTCCTGACCGTGCCGGTCGGGAGCCGAAAAAATGTCGCGGTCGCGAAACCGCGCCATAACTAGAACATTATCAGAATCGCTGGTTCCCAAGGTCCGCCTTGGGAACCCCGCCCGGCAGGCCGGGCATTTTCCGTGGGGGCTTTTTCAGCTCACAGTTCACTGCTCACTGTTCACCCTTCCGCCGGCTCTCAAGGTCCGGGGACCCCGGCAATGGAAGGGCTTTTTCAGTTCACAGTTCACTCCGCCACTTCCCCCATCAACCCTCCATCCAGAGCACCCGTTACGCGTACCTTCACCATCTCCCCCGTACCGACTTTCCCGCCGGCAGGGACGAATACGGTTATGTAATTCCCCGATAGTCCTTCCCACAAACCCGGCCGGTTTTCACTTTCCACGAGTATTTCCAGTTCCTGTCCGAGGAACCTCTCGCGGAAAACCTTTCGTTTTTCCTTCCCGAGATCCTGGAGGATGTGGGCCCGGCGCTTGAGTTCATTGCCCTGGACCTGCCCGGCGAATTTGGCTGCCGGCGTACCGGGGCGGGGAGAAAACGGAAATACGTGAAGATAGGCTAGAGGGAGGTCCCGGATGAATGCGGCCGTATTTTCGAACTGTTCTTCGGTTTCGCCCGGAAAGCCGGTCAGCACGTCCGCTCCGATGGCGGCTTCGGGCATGGCCGTGAGTATCCGGGAAATGAGGTCCGCGTACTGCCCGGGCGTATAAGGACGTCCCATGCGGTTCAGAATTTCAGGATCGCCGCTCTGGAGCGGTATATGGAGGTGCCTGCAGATCCAGTCGCTTGAAGCTGCAAGCTCGATCAGGCCGGAATCGATTTCGACGGGTTCCAGGGAACTGAGCCGCATACGAGGCGGGTGGCGGCGGGAGGCCATTTCCCGAATCAGTCCGGAAAGGGTTTCGCCTTGTCCGAGGTCCTTTCCCCACTGCCCCAGGTGGATGCCGGTCAGGACGATTTCCTTGTACCCGGCTTCGACCAGGTCCTCCATTTGTTCGAGGACCCTCTCGGAGGGCAGGCTCCGGCTCCTTCCGCGGACGTGCGGTACGACGCAGTAGGAGCAGAACGAGTCACACCCGTCCTGAATCTTGAGCATCGCCCGCGTCCTGCCGGTGTGCATGCGCGACACGGGCAGCAGTTCGAATTCCGAACAGGAGCGGATGCGGGCGTCCGTCGCGCGGCACGGGGAATCGAAGCTGCCCGGCTGCTTCAGCCATTCTATCAGGTCGAACTTGCCGGGATTTCCAAGAATGTGGGTGGCGAGTTGCTCGCGGGCGATCCGGTCTCCTTCGAGCTGGGCGTAACATCCGGCGGCAACGACGAGGGCGTTTGGATTGGTCCGGTGTGCTCTTCTGAGCAGTTGCCGCGTCTGAAACCCGGCTTTGGCGGTAACGGCGCAGCTGTGAACTATGTAAATATCCGCGCGTTCCCGGAAGGGGACGCATATGTAGCCTGCCTGCTTGAGTACCTCCAGGAAAAAGGAGGTTTCGTACTGGTTTACCTTGCAGCCGAGGGTTTCGACGGCAACGGTCGGATTCGGTAATCTGTTCATTTCAACCATTCGAACGGGGAGCTTCCCCTGGATTCTTTTCGTAAAAGGCCATACTGGCGAAGGTGACGAAAGAATTCTGCTCGTCCACCCCGGCATGGGTATGTGCGAGCGTGACCCCTTCGGCCCTGCCCTGGAGCACCTTGGCCAGCGTATACAGAGGTGCGACCCCGCATACCTTCCTGCTGTTCCCGTCACGGTTTATCCGTTCGATGAAATCCGAAGCGCGGCAGTCCTGCAGCATTTTCAGCAGAATTTCATCCGATGCCATATGTGCCTGAATGGTACCCTGATGCGGCTTGAACTGGTCGCCATAACGCGGACCCACATGGGCCAGATCGACGCTGGCCAGAACGCCGACAGAGAATTTGCCGCCAAACACCAGGTCGGCCAACAGGGCCGCAAACGAATCGACCGAATCTCTTAATGAGTTCCAATCGTCATGTCCGAAGGAGCAGAGAATCGGGACGATCCGGGCACCGGGTTGCATATGGGCGAGGAAAACAGCCTGGAATTCTATCGTGTGTTCGATCCGGTGATTATATTCGCTTGCGCGAACGTCGAATTGCACGGAGCGGAGCAGTTCTCGGCAGATCTCATTGTCATGGCGGACAATTCCCAGGGGGGTCTCGAAATCCCTGGCGGTAAGTGCGAAGCCGTTTTCGACGAGATCATGTCCCGTTCCGAGCACGATCCATGTATCGGGACATTGCGCCTCGGCCGAGGCTTTGTAGGCATGAGCGAAGCAGGGGCCGCCGGCATTGAGGTCGATGTGGGGGGCAACCATCCCGACGATCCTTTCCTTCCCGGAGCGGCCGGGGAGGCCGGGACCTCCGTTTTGCACCCTGAAAAAGGAATCGAGCAGGGCCCGCAATTCCTCAGGATCGGCAGGGTAGCTTCGTCCGGCATGGAAGGTCTTCCGCACAGGGGATCGGAGAAACGCGGCAATCTCCTTTGCCGCGAAATCTCTGAATTTTTCGTTATCCAGAAAGAGGTGGTCGTCGAGGGCCTGGACCAGATTTTGCAGATCCTCTATGTAGATCAGTTGGCCGGTCTCTTTCATGAAGGCGGTCTGCAGATCTCTCATAGAGTTTCCGCCGTTCATTTTCGAAAGGACGGAAACAGCCGGAGGCGAGAAGACGAGGTGCTCGCTTGAGTAACCGATCCGATCGCGGAGAAGGATCATGGTCTTCCCCGAGTGTTCGATCGGAAAAGCTTCGAGCCCATTTCGCAGCTTCGGGAATTCGTTTTCGGGCATGTAAGGCGATCCTGTACGGAATAAAGCCGTGCCGCCGCGAGTCGATTATTATCGGTTCAGCAGAATGGGCGCACAGCAAATTATTCAAGGCGGCAAGTTCGTGAATCGATTATACGAAGTACACTTTTTTGACGTTAGGGTGTAAATATGTCACGCGCGTTCCCGCGGGCGGGAATACTTGCCGAATTTCGAGTGGAGGTATTATACCCTTTTCCCCCTCGGGAGGGGAATTGATTGACTAAAAACGGAAAATAATGTTAATTCTCAAAAGCTGTGCTCAAATTATTTATAATTCCTTGCTGTTAGCCAAAATACGAGGGTTTTCTTTCTAAATGATGTACCGATATCTCATTCTTATGCTGCTTTTTGCAGTCTCGGGT
>JAEZHY010000093.1 GCA_023416335.1 Pseudomonadota bacterium
GAGTGGAGCCGACCTTGACGTGCGAAAAATCTATAACCACATCCGCCCTTTCAGCAGGCGACAGGAGAAGGTTATAGGCGGACGGGTCGTTGAAGATCGCTACGTCGTTTTCATCGAACCGCATGCGTCTGTTGGGCAACTCGACCGGTGCCGCCAGGAAGCCGCCTTCGGTTCCTATCTGAATGATATTCGGACCGGGAGCGTTCAGGTTTGGTTCCGTCTTGTCCAGGCTCGAAGCATAGTAGAGTTGAAGGTTGAAAGTTCGGGCCTGGCAGCCGTTAAGAATCCTGAAGCGGTACCTTTTGGGCTGAAGCTGGAGATACGGAAAAACCGCGCCGTTTACTACGATGGTATCGGCGAAAAATTCCGGCACAACCGACGGGATCGGCAGGATCTTATTAGGGATGTTCGCCGGAGGGCTGGAAAGGGGGCCGTAGTCCCACCTTCCAGGCGGGACCTGGCTTGGTTCGTAGACCCAGGGATACCAGAGGTCGCCGACGAGTCCCCATTCATCGTCAACAGGTTTGAAACTCTTGTCCTGTATGATGAGTGGTATCTGTTCGAGAAGAGGAGGGAGCCATCCCTTTGCGATTGCCGTCGTTTCGGCCTGATCGACCAATACGTAGCCTGCCGCCAGTCCTGCGTAAGCGCTGAGCCTCGTTATCCCAAGGGCGTGATCGTGGTACCAGAGAAGTCTGGCGCTCTGGTCGTTCGGATAGAGAGTATCGCCCGGGCGCCAGGAAGGTCCGTAGACGGTCGGATCCGGCGTGAACCATGCGAAAGGAGTACCGTCGCTTGTCCATGATGTCTTGCCGCCATGGAGATGCACGCAGGCGCGGTTTTGCGGCTGCCCGGGTTCGGCGCCCATTAATGTGGTATCGACCGGCATTATGTGTTTATTGGGGAGAGCGTTTTCAAATGTAATTCGGACGGGGGTGCCCCTGTTTGCCAGGATAATCGGTCCCAGATAGGCGGTCTGCGGAGAGCTGTATGGGTTGACCGAGGTCACATCGACGTAACCCCATACCGTTGTCGCCTTCGGCAGGTCCGGATGCATCTGCTGCGTAAACTGCATCATCCTGATTTTATAGTAATCCATTCCGGGGTATTTCCTGGTATTTTTGGAGGCAATCGGTATGCCTCTTGACCCGAGTCCCGGCAAGGGTTGGATGAATTTTCTCAGAGCCGGGCTTTGTGAAAATGCGAAGACCTTGCCCGGCCGGGAAAGGATTCCCATTCCGGCCAAGCCCGAAGCTGCTCCGGTTAGAAGTGAGTATTTCAGGAACTGGCGTCTTGATATTCCCATAGCTTCCTCCTGGTGATACGGCATAGGTCCGTCTTGTCCTGCCTTTTTCAGTAAAGGCGCAAGCGGGCGGCATTATTGGACTGAAATCCCGGTAGCTCAAGCCGGTCTGTTTTGATGAAAGGAGTGGTGCCGGTATAATTGCCATAAAAGGCAAATCCCGTGCCATTTGCTTGAATTAAAAAAGAGTCGTTATTTCGGATATTTAATTGGATGGATGTTTGGAGGTTCCTGTTAAGTGAAGCAAATTTTGCGGACAAAATTATCTGCCCATTCCGAATATGATTGCCTGGAGCCGTTCTCTTTGAGGATGTTTTTGTCCCTGCTGCCGGATCTTATTGTCCTTTTCCAGGGTGGAATGGTTGGAAATCGTGCATTTATGTCATTTGGCGTGACCGATTCGATTACGTCAATGGATCCGGGTTGATAATGATTTTTTTATTGTCTCGTTTTAGCTTTAGGCTGTATAAGGCAATCGATTGGGGCAAATATACGCGGTGTATTTAATGAAAATTTATGAGGGGGAGGATTATGAAGAAATACGCTGTCTTGGCAACCATTTTCACCGTTTTGTTCGTGGTTGCGCTTTCTGGTTTGGCTCTCGCACAAGGAGAGATCGGCCACAGGATCCATGAACAGCAGCGAAGGATCACTGACGGGGTCCGCACCGGGATGCTGACCCACAGGGAGGCCGATGTACTCCAGGACAACCTCAACCATATCCGGCGTACGTACGATCGGGCCAAAAGGGACGGCGTGCTTACATACCGTGAAGAGGAACGTCTCATGAGGATGCTGGACGATAACGGTAGAATGATAGGAAGAATGAAGCACAATATGGAGGTCAGGAGGCTTTACTAGGAGGCTGACTGATCGAAGGACAATATAAAAGGCCCGCATTCGGGAGGCGGGCCTTTTTTTATGCGGTGCGCCCGGCCGGGTGAACCGCTCGAGATGTCAGGATGGCTGGAGAACTGCGGCGAATCGTCCGGATTTTTTCCCTAAGAGTGTTTCCCAACCGTGTGCAATCCACCTACGTAAGTTCTTTTGGCATTTTCAGCAGAGTTCCATCTGAAATCGGGCAGGACAAGCGAAAAGAAGACTTTGAGCGACGCCGCAACCACAACGAGGAGCATGAGATACTGGTAAGTTTCCATTGCCCTCATCCTTTCTATTGGAAGCAATCCGTTTCTGATATACTTCCACCCGCAATTCTCTAGTCTTGCACTATACATCAGTTGTGCCTATAGTAGAACATATTTTATGATTGTCAATATTTGTTGTGCTGGTTAGAACATTATTTTGTTCAGGAGGCACGCATGTCTTTAGGCGCCAGGCTGGAAAGTCTCAGGGGATCCGTACCGATGGCGGAATTCGCTGCTACGTTCAAAATCCACAAGAACACGTATGCGAATTATGCGAAGAACCAGAATGTGCCGGATTCGAACTTTATTTTGGGAGTCTGCAAAAAATTTGGAGTTAGTGCCGACTGGCTTCTCATGGGTATAGGGTCGAAGTACCTCGACCAGCATGTGCATGGGAGCAGTGCCGGGCTGACGGAAAAAGAACAATTTGTACTCCTGCCCATGTTCGAAACCTGGATTATCGACCGTGAGGGGGAAATCGTTCACGACGGCATCCTGGAGTATGTTC
>JAEZHY010000142.1 GCA_023416335.1 Pseudomonadota bacterium
CCCTGGAACCCCGACTCCTGCTGCTGGACGAACCCGTTGCGGGGATGCACAAGCAGGGGCGCGATGAAATCGAAGAGCTTCTTCTCTCGCTGGTTGAAGAAGGAATGACGATTCTGCTGATCGAACACAATATGTCGTTTATCATGCGGCTCTGTTCCACGGTCACCGTAATCAACTTCGGACGCACGATTACCACGGGGACACCGGAAGAGGTGGGCCGGCACTCCGAGGTCGTTGAAGCATATCTGGGAGCTGGCCGCCATGCTTGAAGTCACCGGACTCCGTGTCGCCTACGGGCCGCTTGAAGCCGTAAGGGATGTCTCTTTTTCCGTCAGGAAAGGAACGATTGCTACGCTGATCGGCCCCAACGGGGCTGGTAAGAGCACGATCCTGAATACTCTCAGCGGCGTCGTTCCCGTCAAATCCGGGAAGATTTTCTTTGAAGGGCGGGATATCACCCGGATGAGCGCCCATCGCCGGGTCTCGGAAGGAATCGTGCAGGTGCCCGAAGGCAGGCAGGTGCTTGCCGGGATGACCGTTCGGGAAAACCTCGAACTGGGTGGATACCGGCGGCCGCAGGGCGAGATATCCGCCGATATCGACCGTATGACCGGCTATTTTCCAATATTGGGCAAACGTATCTCGGCCCTGGCAGGTTCACTATCCGGGGGCGAGCAGCAGATGCTTGCAATTGCCCGCGGGCTGATGGCTCATCCGAAGCTTCTTTTGCTGGACGAACCCTCGCTCGGCCTCGCGCCGCTCGTGGTGAAGCTCATCTTCGATTTCATCTCCAGCCTGCGTGACGAAGGGCAGACAATTCTGCTCGTGGAACAGAACGCCCGGCTGGCTCTGGACGTTTCCTCCTTTGCCTACGTCATTGAAAGCGGGAAACTTGTGATGGAGGGACCTTCGGAGCAGCTTCAATCCGATCCGACGGTTGTTCGAACCTACCTCGGTCAAATGGGCTGAGCCTTGTACAAGATAAAAAACGGCGGGCACGATCAAAACCGTACCCGCCAACTCAAGTCTTGTATGCTCACCGTCTTTTCAGTTCACTCTCACCGTTCACTGTTCACGGCAATATATGAATCGGTGTTCCGACCGAGACCACTTCGAACAGTTGGTCTATTGCACTGTTGTTGATTGCCACGCATCCCAGCGTCCAGTCCTGAACGCACCCTCCGCCGTGAATGAAAATTGCCCCGCCCAGCCTGGTGTTTGGCGGCGGCAGCCGCATGGCGTCATTGGCCTGCACGATCGAGGTGTATTCGTTGTAGGAAATCACTCCCGAAGCCAACGCGTTTTCGGCATGCCGGGGACTGGGGTAGTTGACCCCGAGAGATTTGTAATACTGGCTTGCCGTGTTCTTTGCGCACACAAAATAATCACCCTCGGGAGTCCTGCCGTCGCCCTGGAAGTACTTGTCCCCTTTGGGACTCGGGCCGAGCCCGATGTGGAATTCGCGAACGAGCGTTTTGTCCTGGACGAGGCAGAGGCGGCGTTCCGACTTTATGACGTAAATCTCCGGTTTCGTGATCTGGAAAAGAGGAAGGTCCAGGTTTTCCGAACAATAAGGCTTTTCACATTCAGTTATCTGCGGCGGTGGAGGTATTTCGGTTTTTTTTGCAACCGGCACGCGTATCTTCGATTCAAAGAGCGAACATGAGCCGAGAGATATACAAATCACACCCATGCCGATAAATGTAAGCCATTTGCGCACTGCGCTGCGCGCTCCAACTCCCATTTTCTTTTCCCCCGTTGTTCGTGTGTTGCCCTTGCACTTGCTGCTTTCTTCAGTACATCAGATATTGGTGTTCTGTATAGCTCCTTTTTGATCCGTCCTTACGGGTTGTACAGGCGGCGCCTTTTTCTCCGTTTTCGGCGCCGGCTTCTGTTTGTTGGCAGGCGGATTCTGGTTCTGTTGCGGCTGCTCCTGGAATCCGGCCTGCATCTGGCGTCCGAGGTCCTTCAGGGATTCCGTGATCACCACGACCGTTCCGATCTCCGTCCAGGCATAGAGCTTGTCGGCATAGGCAATCGGAACATTGATGCACCCATGGGAGCAGTTAGCCCCGATTACGTCGCCCGTATGGATCCAGACGCGGTCGTAGACGCGCATCGCCATCGGCATCATGGACGGCTCGCCGTAAGCATTCGGATAGTTGGACATGTGGTTGGCATCTTTTTCCTTAACCCTGTACATGCCCCGTTTGGTCCAGGTTCTCATCTTCCCGATACAGACATAGGTGTCGCCGACCAGCTTCCCTCGCTCGTACCAGCCGAGAAATGGAAGGTCTTTCACGACCAGGATGCATTTCGGGAATTTCGAGGCCCCCAGGAGAGTCCTGGGCAGAGGCGTCCAGTCCTTGTATGCGGAGAAGTCCTTGGGTACCTGCATCGCTCTCTTATGCTTCATATCGGCGCGAATGTATTCTTTATCTTTTTTGTTGAGCCGCGAGAGGATTTCGATACATTTGTAGAAGTCGAGTCCCGGGTCCTTTTCCTGAAGTTTCCGGACTTCCTGTTCCGTTATTTTGCGACGGACGACGGAGAGGTCCTTTTTTACCGTCTTTCCGGCCGGAGCGGCCGTCGGCGCCGGCTGCCCGGCAACGGGCATTTCCTCCTCCTGCTCTTCGGCAGGTCCGACATAATCGATTTGCTGCATATCGACATTTCTAACCGCGCATCCCGACAGCAGGAAGAGAATGGAAAGCAATTTAATCCAACTGCGAAAAACTGTTTTTTTCTGCATAGACTTCCTTCAGGTACCGACGCAACGTCCTGCGCAAACGGGCGCCATGCGACCAGTTCCCGGATTGAACAATGACTGACAAATACGGCTGTAACTTTGATCTGGAGCCGGACTCTAAGCGGCTTCGCGAAGATACATACGTTATCGGTGATTGCTTTTCAAGAGATGAGTTGGCCTGCGGTCTTGTCTGTGAAGCTAACTACTTAAAATAACACGGTAAGATGTGCATGGAACATTTGCGAAAGATTGTCGGCTGCGAATTGCCGGCTAACGCTTGCCAAGTTTCGAAATCTCTGAATAGAACCGTGATGTGTCGTCGGTGAAGCCCTGGAGGGTTTCGCTGTTCGTGTAGAACATATGTCCGCCAGGGAACAATCTCACCCTGATGTTCCCGGCAAGGTCGGGGTCAGCACCCATGTGACTCATGGTGTAGATCGTGGCAAAATAGGGAAGATCCAGGTCGAAGTAACCGCCGGCGGCCAGAATCCTCAGTCGTCTGTTTCTATTCATCGCTTTCCGGATCGATTCGATTGAATCATTGCTCCCGGAGAATGCGGATCCCCAATTCCATTCGGAGTTGGCCTCAACGGAGAAAAATACATATGGGAAATCCGACTTGAAGTTCAGGTCGTCCCGCAGGTAAGCGTTCAGTGCTGCCGTATAAGGCCCAACCGTTACGGCCATTCCGGGATCGTTGAGGAACCCGCCTCCCCTGCCCGAGCGGGTCAACCTGCCGTCCATGAATGCGAGCGAATATCCTTCAGACCTGAGAAGTTCGGCTGTGAACTCCGGTCTCGACACCCTGAGCTTTCGGTTGCGAATGAGGGCTTCGGGCAATCCGGTAAAGCCGGCTAGCCTTGCCGTGATTTTCTCCCTGTCCGGCTCGGACAAACGGTCTCCCTTGGCCAGAGCTGGAAGGTATTCCTCGACGGCCCACCTTTCCGATTCGGACAGGAGATCCTGAAGATTTGCCCCAGTCGGGGCGGCAATCTTTTTATGATACCAGGCAACGGCGGTGTAGGAGGGGAGAAATAGCATATAGGGCAGATCGTTTGTTGCGTCCGGTTGGATGGCATAGAGATCGAGCGCCGGAGAAATAAGGAGCAGGCCGTCGATTTCCATTCCATAGTTCTCATAGAGGTTCCTGACAAGACCCGCTGCCCTCATCGCACCGTAACTCTCTCCTGCAAGGCACTTCGGAGAGCGCCAGCGCCCGAACCTGCTTACATAGAGCTGAATGAACTCACCAATAGAGTTTACGTCTTCGGACGTGTTGAAGAAGTTTTTGGCATTTTCCGGAGGAATGGCCCTGCTGAAGCCGGTTCCGACCGGATCGATGAAGACGAGGTCTGTCCAGGGAAGCCAGCAGTATGGATTGCGTTCAGCCGGATAAGGAGGTCCGGCCGGGAGACCCTTCTCTCCCATTATCACCCGAACGGGACCCGCCACTCCCATGTGCAGCCAGATCGAAGAGGCTCCAGGGCCGCCGTTGAACGCAAAAGTAACGGGACGATTCTCATCTCCGCCTTCGGCCGTGTAGGCCGTGAAGAAAATATCGGCCTTGGGTTTCCCCGATTGGTCCTTCAGCTTGAGCATTCCCGCGGTTGCAGTGTAGTCGAGAGATGCCTCGTCTGCGAGTTTGAAAGTGTGGCGGGTTGTTACCAACTGTTCGTTCTGCGGGGCGGTTTCGGGAGCAGGAGCGGAAGACTTCGATTCTTTCCCGTCTTTGAGTTGTCGGGTATCTGCTCCCGTTACGGGGGCAATCGCAAAAAAGAGCACAGCCAGAAAAGCCGCTGCTCCGCTCGGAAATCTCATGTTTCTCAAGGTTTGTTCCTCTCTCTAAGAGTGCTTTGCGAAGGCGGATTTTTTTGGATAAGGCAGATATCAATGCCTGTCAACAGTTTGGTCTTGTTTGAACTATTAAGCTGAATTATCAATGATTTCGTTGGTTATCTTGAATTATTACTGGGTGCATCTTATTATTCTTCGCATGTGGTTGTTTCTCGTTGCTGTACTCAGGAGGATTTAAGATGAGCAAGGAAGAAGTTCTTTTCCTTAGGAATATGCTCCTCGACAGACGCAGCAGCATACTTGAGCGCGTTCAAAAGCTGGCTGCCGCATGGCAGGAGATGGAAGAGCGCGTTATAGAGCTGGAAGAAGAAGCCCAAAAGGCCAGTATTGCGAGGCCTTATGACCAGCTCGATGGCAATGGAAAGATGGAAATCGAGCAGATCGATTTGGCACTGATCAAAATGACGATCGGTGATTATGGAATATGCGAGTCCTGCGGGGACGATATTAGTCCAAAGCGATTGGAGGCCATACCCTGGGCCCGATTATGCGTGGAGTGCGCGCGAGATTTTGAAAAGAGACACGAAACCTTGCCTCAAACAACCGAGGTAATCGGAGCGGGAAAGATTCCCGAGGAGTTTTCGGGACTTTCGAACGAGCAGATAGTGGGCTTGATATACGAGCGGCTGCAAGCTGATGAAAGAATCGAGACGGAGGAATTGAGAATAGCGGTCCGCAAGGGCGTTGTTTACCTTGACGGCACACTCTCGAGCGATGTGGAACGTGAACTTGTCCTGCAGACCCTGACCGACTCCATCGGATTCAGCGCGATTGTAGACAGAATTGAAAGTGGAGAGGTGGTTCGCGAGCAGGACGAATACGTGGAACGGTCTACCGGGAATAACGGCTTTGGCGACCGTTTGTTTTACGATCATGACGATATGCAAGAGGATGTTTTCGAGACTTGAGGGACCTAGTCCCCTTGAAATATTTTGAAAAATTCTTTAGCTACGTGGAACAGCCGATTCAAAAAGGGCTCGGGGGTTGCGGTAAACCGCAACCCCCGAGCTTTTGGTGGCCGAGGAGCCAAAGTCGCATGGAAAGGAGCCAGAGATCGATTGAACGTGGAAGTGAAGATGAGCCTCCATTCGAACAGGAACGTGAGCATTCGGATTCAGCATGATCTGGAACATGAACTCGAGCAGGCGCGTGAGAAAGAATGAACATCAGTATGAACGGGAACGGGAGCGCGAGCGGGATGCGAACGGGAAATCGAGCATGAATCGAACATCAATTTCAAAGAGCGCTTTCAGTTCAGCGGGACTCGGAATACAGGAGAAGATGCATTCGGAATTCTGCTGTGATCTTTACTGCCTCCCGACCAGTATTTAGAGCAATATCTGTTCCAACCTGAGTCCTGGCTTTCTGATTGTTAACAAAAATTGGCTACTAACAACGGATTCAAGCTGAGTTGTCAACGGGCTTTGAGGTTCCTCGCCAGCCCAAATTCGTCCTTTCGGGTGGATAATGAATCTTTTAGATGACACTTTTGTGTAATCTGAAAGTTTCATAGTCAGGAATGAGTTTCGCTTCCGAAATATTTCAAACGGAGAATTAGGGCATTTGTTGCGTCCGGGCGGGTCGGAGGGATCGACAACGCTGGTGCTTCGAGAAATTCCCGTCCACTGGAGTGCAGCCCAAAAGCACTGCCGGAGTGAGGTGACGGGAACTGTCCCGCTCGCTTGCAGTGTTTTACCTCTTGCGCTTCGAGCCCGGATTCTCGAATCCGGGCTCGAAGTTTGGCCATTAGAAGGTCTGCCTTGGGAACACCGTCCCGATAGGTCGAATGTTTTCAGCCGCGGTTGGTCATGGGGTTTATCGTGCCCACCACCAACCCCACGGGATAATGTCGGTCTCGGGCACGGCCGGATGGTGGGCATCCCCAAACAGCAGGGTACCCATCCTTCATGGAACCTGTTCCGGTTTTTCTCCGGCTCGGGCGAACGAGGCAACACATCCCCGAATGACTTTCCTGATCGACAACCCGGGCCAAGGTGTCCATCATTCGAAATGATCCGGCAGGAGTCTCCAGGCAGACGCATCCACATCCCTGCTGATGCTCGGCCCAAATCCCGCCCCTCTGCCTCGTTTAAGATTTATCTTTAAATCCTCTGAAGACGACTGTTCGACTCTCCAGTACGCCTCCGGCACGGAAATGACGTGAAAGTTGCGTTCGAGTACATCAGAAGAGTAAATCCTGCCCGCGTGTGAGCTGCGGCTGAAAATTCCGGGAGGCGCGGGGTAGTCAATTCCCCACTCGTTTAGCAGCAGTTCTTTTCTTTATTTTTAGAAAGGGGGAACTCATGAAAGCAGCGATCATCTTCACGGGAAGCGGCCCGATCCTTATCCTGACCACATTTGAGTCGCTTGCGGATGAAAATCTTGCGGGCAAGCTCGCAGCGCGGGGGATCAACAAATTCATTGCCTACGAGGTCCCGGTCGAACAGGTTAAGAAACAGTATGGGACCAGATTTACGGTAATCATGGGGGACCTTTCCCAGCAGGACGATCTGCGGGTCATGGACATTAACGGCCATCACGTATTGAACAATTTCTCTTTCGAGCAGCTGGGGAAGCCCGTTTTTTCATCAGCGCCAAAAGCAGCGGCGCTGGAGACCACTTCTAAAGAGGAAATCGAGCGGGAATGGCTTTTCATAAATATCGACGATAATGGGAAGGTGGTTGAGTCCTCGTACATTCCCATGCTGGGATCTCGTTTCGACCCGCCGTTTGCAATCGATCCCGGAGTTCCTCCCAAACGCGTGCGCTTTCAGATCAGCGAACAGGGAATCATAATCAATGCGTCCCCCGCAATCCTCAACGGCCGAAAACTCGTGCTTCCAGGCCGATCGTCGCCGGCTCTGGGTCGGACCGATACGATAAAGCCCACCTGTACGTGGAAGCCCGGCGGCGACAGTGGGTGGGTTTGCGCGTAGTTTTTTCCATCCCGGGTGCGGAGAAAAGGTGCCATAATTCGCTGGTTCCCAAGCTTCAGGGGCCCTTGCCCAAACTACCGCGATAGCCTCGAATGGCTTGTGGGCTGTGATTTACGTCATTCCGGTCCTTCTCTTCGATCAGGACAAGTTCACACCGGAATCCAGGCTTTAGGGTAGATTAATCGTGAATTCAATGCCTTAGAAACTCTGGATCTCGGCTCAAAAACCCTGCCGCGATGACGGGTTGGGGAACTTGGTCGCAAAATGCCCGGCAAAAAGGTTTGTCTCCATTTGGGCAGCAGTCCCTCCAGCTTAGGAACCCCATCCCGTAGGCCGATCACTCCACCTGCTCTGTCGCTCTCCGGCAACTCTATTGCCACCCTGTTGTGCTTCGCACTCGGAAATGATTCCCGGCCACCCATAAGCCACCCACCGAGGAAACTCCGCGATTTCATGCGTACTCGTAATCCCGATTTTCAGCTTTCTTCCCCAATCAGGAAAACATATCATGTCCTCCGATCTTGCGTCGACATTTGCGGGCAAGTGAGTGAGAGGTACTTTCTTTCGCCAGACCGGGCATCTTAACAGGGAAAATCCATGAACAGAGCTGAAATGATAGCTGCCCTGGAGCGGGAAAAGGGCTGCTGGGACGTCGTCATAATAGGCGGCGGTGCTACGGGGCTGGGTTCAGCCGTGGATGCGGCATCGCGGGGATACAGGACCCTGCTGCTGGAGCAGCACGACTTCTCCAAGGGAACATCTAGCCGCAGCACCAAACTGGTGCACGGCGGCGTGCGCTATCTCAGGCAGGGTAATATTTCCCTGGTGCTCGAGGCACTGCGGGAAAGGGGGCTGCTCATGAAAAACGCCCCTCACCTGGTCTCGAACCAATCTTTTCTCGTTCCGAATTACGCTTGGTGGGACGGTCCGTTTTATGGCGCGGGAATGAAGGTCTACGACCTCCTCGCTGGAAAACTCGGGCTCGGTCCTTCCATGAGAATTCCCAGGGAAGAGACCCTTCAGCGCATCCCGAATCTCAGGCCGGAGGGTCTGCACGGCGGAGTCGTATATCACGACGGGCAGTTCGACGATTCCCGGCTTGCCGTTAATCTGGCTCAGACTGCGGCGGAATATGGCGGCATTGTATTAAACTATATGAAAATAACCGGCCTTGAAAAATCCGAAGGCATGGTCGGCGGCGTTACGGCGCAAGATATAACGACGGGCAAGGACTATAAAATCTACTCCAGGTCGGTAGTAAATGCTACCGGTGTGTTCACGGACAACGTGATTGCGATGGACAATCCGAAGGCGGAAAAGATCATTGCCCCTAGCCAGGGGGTCCATCTGGTCCTGGATAAGGAGTTCCTTCCGGGCGACACCGCGATCATGGTTCCCCAGACGGAAGACGGGCGCGTGCTCTTTGCCGTTCCCTGGCATGACAAGGTCGTTGTCGGAACGACGGACACCCCGGTTGCCGAGCCCAGTCTCGAGCCGCGGGCTTTGGAAGAAGAGGTCGAGTTCATCCTCAGGCATGCGGCCAGGTACATGGCGAAAGCGCCAAGGCGGGAAGACGTCCTGAGCGTCTTTGCGGGCCTGAGGCCCCTTGTAAACCCGGGAGGCGGCGAAGAGACGGCATCAATCGCGAGAGATCACTTCCTCCTTGTGTCGCAGTCGGGGCTGGTCTCGATCACCGGCGGAAAATGGACGACATACAGGAAGATGGGAGAAGAGGCGATCGACCATGCCGTAATGGTTGCGGGCCTCGACGAACGCCCGTCCATAACGGCAGGGCTCCGCATCCATGGGTGGCTCGAAAACGTGGATAAAAGCGATCCTCTTCGCTTCCACGGTTCAGATTCGCCCATGATAAAGAAACTTATCGAAGCGGATCCTTCTCTGGGCCAAAAACTGCACGTTTCCTTGCCCTACCTCCGAGCCGAAGTGGTTTGGGCGGTCCGGGAAGAGATGGCCCTAACCGTGGAAGACGTTCTCGCCCGAAGGACCAGGGCATTGCTCCTGGATGCAAAAGCGAGCATGGAAGCCGCTCCCGCGACTGCCGAGATCATGGCCAGTGAGTTGGGCAACAGTTCGACCTGGCAGAAAGAGCAGGTTGCCGCATACCTCGAACTTGCGCGGGGGTATGTGCTCCACTGAATAAGAGGGTCTTTCCTTAAGCAATCCTGGTGTGTAATGTATCAGAGTGCTTCGATCGAAATTTGCAATTTTCGGTGGAATTTCGATTGACGGGAGATTGCTTTTTATGAGAATCTCTACCAAACTGATGGAAATAGTGGAAATAACTGCGGGGGTAAACAGTGAGGTTATCCACAAAAGGCAGGTACGGGGTTCGCTTGATGTTCGACCTGGCGCTTCAATACGGGCAGGGGGCGGTCGCCCTGAAGGACGTTGCTGCGCGGCAGGACATTTCCGAAAAATACCTCTGGCATCTGGTCAATCCCCTTAAGAACGCAGGGCTGATCCATGCGACTCGCGGCGCGCACGGTGGATACACCCTGGCGAAAGATCCCGACCGGATTACCCTGAAGGACATACTTTCGGTCTTGGAGGGTCCTGTTTGTCTCGTTGAGTGTACCGAAAAACCGGAGATCTGCGGACGATCCGACAGCTGCATTGCCAGGGATGTCTGGGCCGAGGTCACGGAGAAAATGCTGGATGCACTCGCTTCCTTTACCCTGGAGCAGATGATCGAAAAGCAAAAATATAAGAAAGGCGGCGTGAATTACTGCATCTGAAACTGTGCAGGAATCAGGCTGTCCACAGCCGCCAAAGGGATCTGCCATGCAAAACAGGGAGCTAATAAACGACACTATTTTCCAGGAGATCGTCAAGAAAGTGCGCGGCGTAAGCAACGGCACGGTGACGATTTATGTTTTCAATTCCAGGGTCGTGAAGGTTGAAGTGACGAATACCGAAACCACACGCTTTGACGATGTGTGGCTTGTTGAGGACGGGGCAGGGATATGATGCGGCAGGGTGATGGAACGCATCTGTCCGATTCCGACCCAGTCTGTTGTTTTCCCTGCACTTTCGAGAGGCAGGACAGATTGTGGATTGGGGTTGGTTCTTAAGGCGATCAGGAGTTGCGGGGGAGTGCGACGAGCCGGACTCCGCACTCGACCATTGAGAAGGAGAGTTGGGTTATGACATCTGAGAAGAAGACCGGCTACGGACTGGAAACGATCGCGGTCCACGGTGGCCAGGCAGCCGATCCTGTAACCGGCGCGCGAGCGGTTCCGATCTACCAGACCACATCCTACGTGTTCAAAGATACCGAACATGCCGCGAATCTTTTCGCACTCAAGCAGTTTGGAAACATCTACACCCGCATCATGAATCCGACGACGGACGTTTTCGAACAGAGGATCGCCCAAATCGAAGGCGGAACCGGCGCACTCGCAACCGCGAGCGGGCAGGCCGCGGCAACCCTGGCCCTTCTTGCATTCACCAAGGTGGGAGATGAGATCGTTTCAGCCGACAACCTCTATGGCGGGACCTATCAGCTGTTCCATTACACGTTTCCGAAGCTGGGCCGAACCGTCAGGTTTGTCGATTCCAACGATCCGGAAGCTTTCGGGAAGGCCATTACGGACAGAACCAGGGCCGTTTATGCCGAAACGATCGGCAACCCCAAGCTGAACGTGCCGGACTTCGAAAAGATCGCTAAGTACAGCCATGATGCAGGGATACCTCTCGTGGTCGACAATACCGTCGGTGTGGGTCTTGTTCGGCCGATCGAATACGGGGCGGACATCCTCGCTTCTTCCGCAACGAAATTTATCGGCGGCCACGGCACCTCTCTCGGCGGAGTGATCGTGGACTCGGGCAATTTCAACTGGGGCAACGGCAAATTCCCGGAATTTACGGAACCGGACCCGAGCTATCACGGAATGAAGTTCTGGGACACCTTCGGGGACTTCCCATGCCTGGGAAATGTGGCCTTCATAATAAAAGCCCGTGTTCAATGGCTCCGGGATATAGGCCCGACGCTCAGCCCTTTCAATTCCTTCCTCTTCCTCCAGGGGCTCGAGACCCTTCCCCTGCGTCAGGAACGCCACTCGGAAAACGCGCTGAAAGTCGCCCGGTTCTTAAAGAACCATCCGGCTGTCGGCTGGGTAAACTATCCCGGTTTGGAAGACAATCCCAATCACGCGGTCGCTGCCAAATACCTCAAAGGGCGTTATGGAGCAATTGTGGGCTTCGGCATCAGGGGAGGCCTGGAGGCGGGCAAAAAGTTCATCGATTCCGTCAAGTTGCTTTCGCACCTTGCAAACATCGGGGATGCCAAGAGTCTGGTGATTCATCCGGCATCGACCACGCATCAGCAGCTCACAAAAGAAGAACAGGAAGCAACCGGGGTGACTGCCGATTATATCCGCCTTTCGATCGGGATCGAGAGCATCGATGATATTCTGGCAGATATCGGGCAGGCATTGGAAAAGGCGACACGGTAGGGGGATTCCCGCACGGAAATTCCCCTCTGTCGTCATTCCGGCCGTTAACCGGCAGTGTATTTGAGCCGAGTTCCGGCGCAGCGTCCGGCCATCCTATGAGGTCGTTCCGAAGGACGAACGGTGGGCACGATGATGCTCTGTGCCCACCCTACACGGCTCGCCGTTCGCCATTTTGGAGTATTTTCAAGGCCTTTCGCTGCTTCGCTGGTTCCCAAGCTCCGGCTTGGGAACCCCGTCCCTGGAAGCTCCAGCTTCTGCCCGCAGCGAAATCCGGAGAACAAACCCGAATATAGTTGTATGGCGGAGATATTCGTCATATCCTCTCTTCGCGAGCTTCTTGCGTTTCGCTCCCGGATAGCGGGTATCCGGACTACCTGCATTGATAATTGCGATATCGGATAAGGCAGGCAGGCTGATTCTCCCGGAGGTTTGACATGGCGGAAATCTTCGATGACTGGCCGGAAAAATACGATCGGTGGTTTGAAACGCCGATCGGCAAACTGGTGAGGGAATACGAGGGTCGGCTTCTGCTCGACATGGTCAAGCC
>JAEZHY010000149.1 GCA_023416335.1 Pseudomonadota bacterium
GTGTACGGCCTGTAATAGCCGTCCAGGTCGTACTCGACAGGTTGTCTGAAGTCGAGCCGCGCATATTCGTTGTTTATATCGAAAGTTTCGAATATGTACCCGGCCTTTACTGCCAGTTGTTTCGTGAACCGGTACCTGAGCCAGCTTTCAAGTCTGTTGATGGATTCTTTGAGGTCGGGAAGCGCAGAATTGTGGAAGTCGGATCGCGAGAAGGAGTAGCTGTACCGGGTAGTGAGATCGAGTTTTTCCGGGATGATTTTAAGCTCCAGGCCGGCACTGAATGTGTCGAAGTCGTCGGTTGTCAGAAGCTCGGGCCCCGGATCTATATCGATCACGGAATCGGGTCCTGCCAGCACCCGGCTCTTGAAATGCTCATGCAAATACCCGAAGCTGAGCGCCAGGCGCTTTATCGGACTATAGCTGATGTCGGCTCCCGCGGACCAGTTTTTGTCATCGAGCAGCCCGTAGGGAGAATCATGATAGGTATCGTTTGCCAGGCCGTAATTGATCGAGAAGACCAGGTTGTTCAACGGCGTAAACTCGGCCGTCAGATCGACCTTGTCGCGTTCCCGGTCCGCCGCATAGAACTTGTTGAGAAGAATAGACTCGGGATTGCCGGAATCGTAGAGGATATAATTGGAACCATCCCGACTCGAATGAGAGTATGCGGAGATAAAGGTCAACCAATCAAACGGCGTCAACCGAACGGCAACCTTGGGAGTATGTTCGCTCGTATCGCCGTTCATGTAGTCGCGGGTCCACCGGTCCCACCTGTATTCGACGTCGATCGATCCGGGCCATTTGAAGTTCCATTTCGCATCGAAATCGGCGGTCTGTTTGGTGAACGGATAATGAAAAAGATGGTTGGGATCGATTGATGGCTGGATAGTGCTGTCCAGGGTGTCCTGGTAATCGAAAATACGGTAATACGCCTTGAGGGTGAGCGGATCGAGCGGACGGCTGACAGCGGAAAGATACCCGAGGATATTGTTGACGCTGAGGTCTGTGCTTCCACTGGCAAAACTTATATCCGGCAGCTGCGAGTCATGCTGGGAGAGCCATCCGTACGAAAACGAAGCGTTTACCCGGGTCCTGTAAGGAAGGTTCACACCGCCTGCGGCGGTCACATAATGCGCGATGTTGCTGGGAGGCAGGTAGACGAAATTCTGGGATCCCCCGGGGACCTCCACCCACTTGATGTCGTTTTCGAAAATCGACAGGTTGTACGCTACACGAAACTGATACATCTGCCGGGCGAGTTCGGCCCCGGCCGTCAGATAATGCTCGGTGTAGTCGATCGGTTCGAGAAAGGGGGTGAAATTGAAGGCATTGCTCGGCCCACCGGCAATCTCCCCTTTCGGAATGTTGCCGTACTTGTGCGAGAACTTGTATTCGGCGGAAACGTCGATCTCGGTTGTCGGAGTATAGGTGAATCCGAACCTCGCGGTTTCCCACTGTTGCCTGATCTCTTCTATCGTGGGATATATTGTCGAATAGACATGCTGAAGCTGGTCCCATTCGAATTCAACACTGTACACGCCGACCATGGCCGAACGGAAAAGAAAATTCTGGTCCCTCTCTCCGGGTTCGGTTGCAAGCACCTGAAAGTACTGGCTCGCGTCCTTGTTCGTCACACTCAGGTCAAGCCGCTCCAACACGAATCCCTGGGGGAAATCGCGATAGATTTCGAAATATCCGCGATCGTACCTTCCCGGCTTTTGAATGAAGAACCGTCCTCCGATGTCTATATCGCCCCCGAACCTGTAGTCCCCTATTTCAATCTCGCCAAAAGAGACGCACGGGGTCAACGGGAGGAGCATCAATGAGAATAGGAAAAGGAGCAGTTTCTTTACATCTGCTATTTTCATTGCGATCCTCCTAATTGAAAAACAATGCGCTCTGGGGATTATTCGAACCATGAATGTTCACATGACAGTCCGTGCATGCCCTGCCGACAACGTGCGTGCGCCTTTGTTTGCCCATGCTGCCGAATCCCACATCGTGGAAACTCACGTGGCAGGACCGGCACAGCCGTATCTGCGGCACTTTCATCAGCCGGGGATAGGCACTCCCATGCGCAACATGGCAGTTCGAACAATCCTCGGTGACGGGAGGATGTTGCATGAGGACCGGACCACGGAACTTGGGATGACAGGTAAAACAAAGCTCGTTTTTCGTATTTGCCTTGACAAGTTTTTCGCTCGCAGTTCCGTGGGGATTATGGCAACTCGAACAACTCATTTTCCCTTCGCGCAAAGGATGATGGGAAAACCGCATCTGCTCCCCCACCTCCCTTTTGTGGCACACGTTGCATGTATCCGTGATCGTTGACTGCGAGAGGAGAAATCGGGTCGTGGAACCCGGTCCGGTATGGATGACGTGACATGAGGTGCAGTCTACGTCGCGAACTTCATGTGCGCTTCCCTGCCAGAAAAGCCGTTGTTTCTTTTCATGGCATTGGAGGCACGCCTCATTGCGCCTTGAGGGTGGAGTAGGGGAACCTTTCGAAAACCGGATCATATCCCCGAATTCCTTCCCATCGGAATCGGCATGATCCTTCCCCGGGCCGTGGCACGATTCACAGACCAGTTCCTCGGGAGCGTTCCTGGGGTGCCTCAGGAACAAAGTTCCCATCCCGGTCTTCTCGAATCTTTTGAGCACTTCTTCATGGCAGCACTGGCATACCGAAACACCGACACACTCTTTCTTGGGCGGCGTCTTTGCCGGAGCGTCTGAAAAAGTAAGGAGAAAAAAGGCAAGGCAGGACAACAGGACCAACCCGGAAGCGAGGACTCGTTGCATGATCTCCCCATGATGTGAGGTTTTGACTAAGACAAATACTTGAAGGGCCTGGTAGGAAACATTTAGTCCTAGATAAAAACGATACAGGCAGTAGTCAATAAGTAAAGCTTTATATTTATGGACAAATATATGGCATGCAAATAGTAGGAACAATATTTCCAAATAGTTCTTACCATTCAAATAAATGCTGCAGAAATTGAATAATTACTGGATAATTTGGATTAGCAAATAAAATTTAGATAAAGATAGTGCATCTAAATTGTATGTATAAAAGAGCATACAACTCATTCCACTAAGAATTTATTTACAATAATACTAACTATTTCTAAGTGATCTGAACAACGATTTCAGAATTCGTAGTTAAGGACAACCATTGCTATATGAGTTTTGTATCCTGACGAAAGAGTCATAAATCCATCCCATAGAGGATCTCTGAGGAATAATCCGTCTCGGCCTGCATCAGCGGTTTCGAACAGATATCCTGATTTTATGGATAAATCGTCGGAATACTTATATCTGAAGAACGTTTCAAAACGGATCAGTTCACCACGGCCGGGCATGTTGTCAAATTTGCAGTCGGAACGTACAATCGAATAACTCCCGCGGGAGATGAAACTGAGTTTACCCGGGACCACCGCAAAGTCAAATCCGCCTCCCACTGAATCCAGGGTGTCGTTTGTCTGGAAAATACTGTTGGCGCCCTGGCAGTTTCCAGCCTGGGAGGTCGAGAATTCCTCGTGCAGGTAGTTCAGGTTCAATGCCAGGCGTTCGAAGGGAAGCCATTTCATGACGGCAACACTCTCCCAACTCGTCCCGTCGATAAGGTTTACGGCCGAATTGCTGTAGGCATCCTCCGAGAAGCTGTATGTGAACAGGAAATTCAGATCGTTCAGGGGCTTGAGTTCTGCGGCAAAATCGATCTTCGATCTCTCACGGTCGGCAAGGCTGAACTTGGGGAGCAGGTAGAGTTCGGGCTCGTCCGGATTAACCTCCATAAGGCGTCGATCCGATCCGAGTCGGATCGACCTGGAATAAGAAACTCCAAGGTTCAACCACTCGACCGGCGAGATACTTACCCCGAAGCTGGGAGTGTGTTCATCTCTCGGAGTGCTTTCCCAGTAGGCCGGTTCTCTCTCCCAACGTTCCCATCGATATCCGAGGTTGATAGAAAGAGGTGATTCGAATTCCCATGCAGTTCCGAAAGATGCACTGCGCCTGGTGAGATTCGATCGGTCCGGGCGTATGAGGTCAACGGCGGAATCGATTGGAATTAAACTCGGAGTATGGGAAAAATCGGATGTGATCCAGGATCCCGCAACGCTTTTGAAGGGAGACGGGGACGAAAAGAAAGGGCCCGTTTCGATATCGGCAGCGTCTGAACCACCCCCGTGGGCATACTCTCCGGTAAAAGTCCCTTCTCCGAACCGCCCGCCAAAAGAGAGAGTGTTTATTTTCCTGCCCGGAAAAAACAACCCGTTCCACAATGCGGCCTCGCCGGAGAGCGATTCGCCCGGCCCCCTCCTGAGAAAAGAAGGACCAAGCGGGAAGGAGGGCATCTGGAACTCTGGCCCGTATTTGTCGTATGAGATCGATAACGGACGGCTTTGGACCGCGTAAACGGGGATCCCGGTGAAATCACGCTCCTGACCGGCATCCGCAACACAGACGAGGAGAGAGAGAAAGACTAGAACGAGGATACCCAATGTCGTGCTTGATAACATTGCCCTGACTCCATACCGCATGCAGGGAGCAACCTGCAAATTTCCAGAAACTCAGTTTCGGCGATGATACGATACGAGATTGCATGCCTTCCCGGGTCACGAAACAGCTTGGAGTTATCGAGCAATGAGATCGAACGGGAAATCCCGAAAGAGGTCATTTTGCTGCAGCTTATCGATTTCATTTAAAAACAGGCCTTAGAGATTCAGGAACGTTTTGCCTGAAGGAAATGAAAATACTCTGCGGAAATAGATAAAAACGCTGAGGTCTATAGTCAAGAACGGGCGGTCGGGTCTGCTTCTCCGCAGACCCGGGACGATGGAAATCGGCATCCAAAACGTGTTGAAATCACACAACTTCAGAAGAAGATTTCTTCTCTTCAAATAATGACTGCGACCACAAATTTCTTGAAAGGGTCCCGGCCCAAGGATCGTTAAGCCTTGCCCGAAATATTCCATCCACGATAACATGCCGTTGCGTTGACTCGTAAAGGCAACCTCCTCTTACGTTCCATAATGACAGAGGGAATTCAGCACAATGAAGAAGGCCGGGAAGTACATCATCTGCGGATTGCTCGGGAAAGGCGGCAGCAGCGTCGTCTATAAAGCCAGGTTACCCTATGTGGACAGGATGGTCGCCCTGAAGATGCTCTCGCCTCATCCGAACCTGGTCGGTCTGCTCGGCATGGAAGCGATCCGGGACAGGTTTATCTCCGAAGCGGCCCTGATCGCTTCGCTGCGCCATCCGAACGTAATCGAGGTCCTCGATTTCGACTTCGACGGCGAGCGCCCTTTTTTCACCATGGAGTATTATTACAACGATCTCGGCCGACTCATCGGAGAGTCCTGCCGGCCCGACCTCCCCACCCGGATACTCAGCCTGGACAAGACAATCCATTACACCCGCCAGATTCTCGAAGGCCTTGGGCGTCTTTACCGCGCCGGCATGGTCCACAGGGACATAAAACCGGGCAATATCATGATTTCGCCTGAAGTCACGGTGAAGATCTGCGACTTCGGCTTTTCGCGGGTGCGCGGAGAGAAGCTCGCCAAGCCGTCCCAACTGGTCATCGGCTCGCCTTTTTATGCGGCCCCGGAGCAGGAAAGGGACCCGGACTCCGTGGACCAGCGCGCCGACTTATACTCGGTGGGAGCTATCGTGCATAGAATGCTGACCGGCCTTCTCCCGGAAGACGGAATTCTGAAGCCCGGCCGATACCACCCCGAAGCGGATTCAGGGTGGGACCGGCTTATTGAAACGGCACTCGCCCCCGATCCGGACCGCCGTTTCGGGACACCCGCCGAAATGCTCGCCGCTCTGGAAGAACTGAGTGCGGCCTGGGACGGCAGAAAGGAAGCATTCTGCCGCATGCACCCGGAAGACGACGAAGCGAGAGGAAGGTCGAAACCCGAGGCGACAGGCGAAACACTCAGGAGCATGCCGGTGAAGGTCTCGGCAAAAGAGGCCCCGGACGTGTTTGGCTGCGACACTCTCATGAGACCCGCCCGTTACGCGGCCTGCGACTCATTCCTTCCGCAAGGCCCGGTTGTAAAGGACACGGACACCGGCCTCCTCTGGCAACAGTCCGGCTCCGAAGACCCGCTGAGCCGGGAAGAAGCCCTTCAGTACGTCGAGAACATGAATAAGGCGAACTTCGGAGGGACCTCCCGGTGGAGACTGCCAACGGTCAGCGAACTCTTTTCGATTCTCAGGGCGCCCACCTTCGGGATCGAGGACTGCAGGACGCCGGAGTTCGACCGGCGACAAACCACGCTGTGGAGCATCGATCGCTGCACTTTCGTGAGCGGCTGGCATGTGAATATGGAACTGGGCTTTGCCGGTCCGGCGGATTTCACCTGCGGGTGCCATGTAAGAGCAGTGAGCAGTGAGCAGTGAGCA
>JAEZHY010000162.1 GCA_023416335.1 Pseudomonadota bacterium
GGTAGCTTTCAGGGGGGCTCGAAAAATTACCGAGGAAATCCTTGCGGCCCAGCATGTGCTTGAGGATTTGGGCGTGACGCCCATGGTTTTCAGGCCACCTGTGGGTGTCACCTATCCAGGGCTGGCCAAGGTTTTGGAAAGATTGGGGCTGGCGGCGGTAACATTCAGCTGTCGGGCATGCGATCGAGGGAACCGCTCTATCGGACGCCTTGCCGAGCGCATCCTCGGACGGGTCCGTCCCGATGACATAATTATGTTGCACGACCAGCCGCCGGTTCATCAGACGAGCGTCAGTCAATGGCTGGCGGAAGTGGAAGCGATTCTGTGCGGAATTCCGCGCAAGGGCCTGGCAATCCGGTCGCTGTCTGAACTCATCGGACGCCCGGTGGATAGCCGCTCGCCGCGCGCTCCCCACATGCAAGTGGATGGTCAACTTGATAATTGCGCCAGCACAAGGGGTCCGATGCCAGATAGTCGCCGGTGATCTGAAAGGCTGCTCCTCGGCATCCGTAACACTCATGAGCCCGGTCGCAGGTACCGCAAGGGCCCTTGATAGTCCGGCGGTAATTCCTCAGATCCTGGAGCAGCGTGCTTCCGGCCAGAATCTCGGCCAGGGATCCGGAACGGACATTGCCCAATGAAATGGTGATCCCCACGCACGGCTGTACATCGCCTTTGGCCGTCACCAGGCAGGAGAACTGGTGACGCATGCATTTGTTGCCGACCAACGGCGGCTGAATCTCCCAGGTCTGGCCGAAAAGGCGACGGTCCATGTCCGAGATGGTGCGAAAGAACCTCTCCAATTCGGGGGGCGCCACGAAGAGCCACTCATTGAGAATGGCGTTGGCCTGAGGAGTAATGATTTCAAAATAGGGGACAATGCTTTGTTCTCGCAGCCACCGCCACAGGTTCGGCAGTTCGGCAATGTTCTGACGGCAAATGATGGAGCTGACCGCTAGGAAGTGGTCCTTGGAAGGATACCCGACCGCCCTCAGGCGGGATAAAGCTGTGTGAATGATGCGAAAAGCCTGCCTATTGCCGGAAAGACGGTTTTGAAGGCCCTCGTCGAGAGAGTTCATCTTCAGCACTACCCGGACTTGCTGCTCGTATAATATCCTGACCAGATCGTCCGAGACACCCGATCCGTTGGTGAACATCTCCACCATGAGGCCATTGTCCCGCATGAAGCGGATCAAATCCGGCAAGTGGGGGTAGATTGACGGCTCTCCGCCCAGGACGATAATCTTGCCGGCTCCGAGATTTCTAGCCTGCAGGATCACATCCCGGATTTCCTCCAGGCTAAGTTCATCCTCAAACTGCTCCTTCCAGGGCACATAGCAGTATGGGCACCTAAAATTGCAGCGCCGGCTGAACTCGATTTCCATGGAGAGCAGCCGTTTTTGGCGTACCGCCCCGGCTATGGCCTCGGCGGAAAATTCGAAACCATTGTTCGGTGGGAAATAACCATTCACAAAAAATGTCCTTGGATTGTAAAAATGATTGTACCGCACTCTTACTTTAGCAGAGGGGTCGTGTCAAGAGCGCGAAACTGCAGGGTCTCTGCACAGATGCTCCACCCGGGATAATAGTTTCGTCAGCAAACGACGTTGACAATTGAATTGCGGCCCGGATACATTACCGGCCATCTTGATGGAAAATGGAAAAATCCTATGAAAAACTTCCCGGGCGAATTCAGCGAGGCCGCGCTCGAATCGTTAGTACGCCGACTGCTGACCGCGCCGCGCCAGCCTCAAAAAGGGTTTATCATCGGCCGGACCACTTATGCGGCTCTGTACGCCCTGGCCTCCCATCTTAGGGCTTCCCTGGGGCACGGGGCGCCCGTTTGCGTTTGTACTCAAGACAAGGCGGTGATTGCCGCTGCTCTGCTATGCGCGCTGGCCGGCGGTCCTGCGGTGATCCTGCCTCATGCCTCCAGGCTCCCGATTCTGGATGAACTCCGAAGCCTGACCGGTTTCGAAACGATGATATCCGACAGCACAGTGGAGATTCCTGCCGGTGTCCGTTGCTTTCAACCGGGAACGGTCGCCGAACGATATGCCTCTCTAGAATCTTTCTCCCCTAGAACAGGCAATTCCGAGTGGGTCCGCCTGTTCACCGGAGGGTCCACCGGCGCTCCTCGCATGTGGACCAAAACAGTCCGCAACCTTTTGGCCGAAACCGCCTCCATTGTCGCCAATTATGGCGTGACTCCGGAAGACCGGTTGGTGGCGACGGTCAGCCCCAATCATATATACGGTCTGCTTTACACCGTTTTGACCCCTCTCGTTGCTTCTGCCTCGGCGGCGCCTGAGACCCCATTATTCCCAGCCGAAATCGAGACAGCGGTGCAGGATAATAATGCTTCGATCCTGGTCAGCGTGCCTGCCCATTACCGGGCTCTCAACGGTCACCCCTTTGCCCGGCACTCATTGCGGTTGGCCTTCTCGTCGGCCGGTATTCTCGCGCCCGATGATGCGCTGGCCTTTAGCGCTCAGACCGGCACAGGTATTGCGGAAATCTACGGATCGACCGAGACGGGGGGCATCGCGGCAAGGGTCCGCGCCGATGGGGAAATTGACTTTCAGCCGTACCCCGGCATCGATATCAAGATCGAAGCGGATCGATTGAAGGTGCGTTCCGATTATCTCTCACCTGAGTTGCCTTTGGATGGCGACGGTTATTTCACAACCGGTGATCGCGCCAGGGCAACCCCGGGCAACCGGTTTGAACTGCTTGGCCGCGTGGACGGCATTGTCAAAGTAGGCGGACGGCGAGTGGATTTGGAAGCTGTTCGCGAATGTCTAAAGCGGCAACCGGGCATCACCGACGCCCTGGCGATTTCCCTGTCCGTGGACATGGGCCGGGAAAATCTGGTTGTTGCCGTTGTCGAAGGTCATTCGGAAACCGTGGACTTGACCTCGTTGCGACTGGATGACCTGGAAACCTTCGCACGCCCTCGCTGTATAAAAGTGGTGGAAAAGATACCGTTGACAGCGGCCGGCAAATACGATCGCAAAAGAATCGAGGCATTATTTCAGTCGGTCGGGAATGGTCAGACGAGACACCGGTAAGGAAAAGTGCAGGACGATTCCTCCGTTTAGAATGCAGTTTTTTGCGGGAAGAAGAGGAGGGTCGTGCGGTGTCCAATTGGTGTCCACACCCCTTTGAGACCAATATAGGGTGCCTATTAAATGGGTTCGACTCCTCGCTCCACTTAATGAAGAACAAAAGCTCAGAGACCATGGTTTTCTGAGCCTTTTCTTTTGTGCTAAGCCGTAGCTAGACCACCGAATTTTCATATCAGAAATTGCTCAGTTCATAGTTCCCATTCCTGGGCACAGCTTTACTCCACAAACCTCACTCGTGTAAGTGTGTGTAAGCCTGGAAGTAAAGAGGGCAACATTCACCGGTTGTGATATTTCTCTGTAATAATAATTCTCACCTGAAAGCTAAAATAAAAATTCCTTGCCAATGATGCGCATCAAAAAACTTCTTGACTTGGCCATTTGCTTCCTTCAAAGTCAATTTGTCTTTGAATATCAATGCCTTATATCATATTTGGCATAACGGCCCTTCTCATTCACTCTTCAGGCTGTGTTTGGGAAGGAGCGCTTTCTCCTCTTTTTCTCCAAACGAACGAAACGCACGACAGGCTCGGAAGTATCGAGCAGTTAAATCCATATCGGGTTCGCAGTTGGTTCGAGTTGAGTGTGTCCGGGCAGAGTTCGGGAAATCAACCAGGGGAGAATGCCATGAGCGAGAAGCCAAAGGACGACAAAGAGCGTCCAGCCCTCATCAATCCGAGTCGCCGCTGTTTCCTCAGAAAATCCGTTCAGCTTGCTGGAGGCCTCGCTCTCGCCTCCATGTCCGCCGCGGCGCCCGCGGTAGTCCTGGCGGCCGAAGAAAAAGCTCCGATCAAACCCGAAGACAGGATGAAGTATCTCTTCGTCCAGCGTGAAAACTGCACCGGATGCCGATCCTGCGAGTACGCGTGCTCGCAATTCCACGAAAAAACCGTGCGGCCGGCAGCAGCAAGAATCCACGTAAAGCGTTTCCATGGAGTCGTGGATGTTCCGGTGATTTGCTGGCACTGTGACGACTCTCCCTGCATCAAGGCATGTCCCACGACTCCCAAGGCAATCGCCAAGGAGAAGGAGACCAACGTCATCAAGTACATAGATGACAAGACCTGCCTGGGCGCAAAGTGCAACAAGTGCATCGAAGCCTGTCCGTCCCAGTTCCTGAGGCGCAATCCCGATACCGGCCGGCCGATGTTCTGCGATCTCTGCGACGGAGATCCGCAGTGCGTGAAAGCCTGCAAGTTGCAGGCTGAGGACACCGCCCCTGCCCTGAGGACCAACAAGCTCGGGTTCGGGGTCAACATGGCCTATCGCGACGTCACGCCCAAAGAGGCCGCCAAGGCCCTCCATACCAACCTTTTCTATCCCAATAAAGATGGCGAAAGGAGATAAGCACCATGGCGGAACCCAAAGGCGGATATTTCGGCAAGATGCTGGAGATCGACCTGAGTTCGGGCAAGAGCAACGCGCGCCCGTTGGATGAGGGCATGTTGAGGGACTATATCGGCGGCGAAGGACTGGGTGCTTATCTCCTCTATAAGGAACTGCCTCCAAAGACCGACCCGTTTGCGCCGGAAAACATCATCATGTTCCTGACCGGCCCGTTCAACGGCACGGCCTGTCCGGCCACCAGGCTCAACGTATCCTTCAAAAGCCCGCATACCGGGCTTTACGGGCATTCCCAGGTGGGGGGGCCCATAGGCAACGAGATCAAGTGGGCCGGATGGGACGCGATTATGCTAAAGGGAAAGTCGCCAAAGCCGGTGTACATTGCCGTAACGAACGACAAAGTCGAAATCAGAGATGCTCAGCCGATCTGGGGCAAAGATACTTATGAGGCCGAGGAGTTTATAAAAAGCGACCTGAAGGACGACGAGTACAGGACGATGGTCATCGGTCCAGCCGGTGAGCGTGGGGTTTTCTATGCCTGCATCATTGTGGACCGCTTCCGTGCGGCGGGACGAAGCGGCGGCGGCGCGGTACTCGGCAGCAAGAACGTCAAGGGACTTGCGGTGAAAGGCACTCGGGCGGTACCCATAGCCAACCGCGATGCATTCAACAAGGCGGCCGAAGAGGCCCTCCAACTCGCCTCCGGCGCCGAGGTCTGGCGCTACAAGCGCTGGGGGACCGCCGCTTCGATCGAAACGGCCAATTACATAGCCGGCAGCCTGGTCTCCAAGAACTACACCACGAGCTGGTATCCGGACGTGAACCTGATAGGGTCCGAAGAGGCCTCGCGCACTTTCTGGAAGCGCCACGTATCCTGTCCGAACTGCCCGGTGCACTGCATGAAAGTGGGGGTAATCCGAACCGGTGGAAAATACGACGGCCTGATCGCCGAAGGTCCCGAATATGAGACGGGCACTCTCATGGGCGCCAACCTGTTGCTTACCGAGTTCGACAGCTACATGAAGAGTATCGAGATGTGCGACGCAATGGGGCTCGACACAGTCTCGACAGGAAACACCCTCGGCTTCACCATGGAACTCTTCGAGCGAGGAATCCTCAAACCCGAAGACCTCGACGGCCTGAAACCCGTCTGGGGCGACGGCGAAACCGTCGTAGCCCTGGTCCACAAAATCGGGATGAAAGAAGGCAAGGCCGGAGAACTCCTGTCCCTGGGAGTCAAGCGGATGTCGGATAAAATCGGCAAGGATTCACACAAGTATGCCATCCACGTCAAAGGCCAGGAACTGGCGGCACACGATCCGCGCGGTTTCAAGCCCCGTGCCACGAGCTATGCAATGGGCCAGCTCGGCGGATGTCATCACGAAGGCACGAGCCCGGAGGAGCAGGCAATCTGGGCGCATTTGTCCTCCCAGGTCATGTGTTCGTTCGTGGCCAGGACCTGGGCCAAGCGTAACCCCGGGATCGTCTGCGACATGACGAATGCGCTGGCCGGCTGGAATACAACTCCCGAAGAATATTGGACCACTGCAAAGCGCATGATAACGCTCATGCGCGCCTTCAACATCCGTGAAGGCGGCGTTTCCCGCAAAGACGACATCCTGCCCGAACGCCTCCGCACGGAACCTCTGCCCGAAGGCCCCAAGAAAGGCGAGGTCTTTACGGATGCCGACACGAAGAAGATGCAGGAGGACTATTACGCTTACTATGGTTGGGACGAAAACGGGATTCCGACCGAGGATAAACTGAAGAAACTGAAGCTTGACTTCACCATTGCGGATGTAAGGAAGAAATAGCTGCCGGATACGTCAGTATGGAAAAGGGCGGGGAATGAATCCACCCCGCCCTACGGAGGATCTCGGCTCTGTCCATACTGTCCTTCGGACTCAGGCGACAAAAAGAGTACTACCCCGAGGCCCCCGCGTCCGCTTGTTATCCCCATATCCGTACCCCCGCCGGTTCTCTCCATCAAACGATCCGAGCACTACCACTTTGAACTTTTTCGTGGCTGCCCCGGGCCGTATACCACCATCATGCGAAACTCGTTTACTTATAGACACATGGTTGTATTATTTACCGAGTTTACATTACACGCGGAGTCAAGAGTTATTCCCGGCAGTGACGATGGAGTACAAAAGATAAAACCTATGGACGTTGGAAATAAACTCAGAATAATCCGCACGGTACGTTTCACTCTCATCGCCACTGCTGGTATGGCTTTAACATTGGGAATAATGGGATATGACGTACCCCATCTCATAGCAGAAACGTCAATGGCCGGATCGATTCTGTTGCTGTACCTTGTTCGTTGCCCCTGTTGTAAGGATCGATTCTTCTCTATGGGCTGGTGGTACCGCAGTCCCTTCGCAACTCGTTGTCTCAATTGCGGGATCAGCATTAGAGCAAAAGATTGCAGCGGCCCAAAGAGAAAGCTCGATTGGGGCACCATTCTTGCCGGCGCTGTTTTTCTGTCGGCATTTCTTTATTTGTTTATCTTCAGAGGGGGCCTCGATCAGATGATATACGGAATGAGGCCAAAGTAACAGGCCAAATGAGGCCGGTCAATTGCGACCTTGACAACATGGTATCTTATCGACTTATCGGGTTCCCTGGACAACGAAAAATGAAAGCGAAAATACCGCGAGGATTGATGATTTTTGCGCTGATTTGGATAGCAAGTTCAGTCGCAGGAATTCCTCGGTTGTTTCCGAGTGATGGGAACATGATCTTTTTGGTTCCCTTTTGGAGGGGACTTCGTTCAAGCTTCTCTATGCCATGATGATGAGTCTCGGAATCATTGCAGGGATAGGGCTGCTCAGGTTGAAGAGATGGGCTTTTTTTCTTTCGCACGCCATCGACTTGTTTTGCGCCGCGATGTTTGTCTCAAACGTCCTCCTTGTCACTGAAGAGTTACTTTTCGCGGGCGCGATGGGAATCTAAGCCGAGCATGATCTCCGATTTTAGACTTCTCGAATTCATCTTCATTCTCATTGCCATCGCATTTTCACTTTGGCTCTTCGCTTATATGAAACACTTTGGAATCAGCTCGCCTCAGCAGGACGTATAAAGGAGACAAGGGTATTGTACAATCCTTTCGCAGTCATCCAATATGGCTCATTCCTCTGTCATTTTTTCGGGAGTTGTTGTAGATAACAGGTCCGTAGGTCAATTCCGAGATTTGATTCTGGATAAGGCTTCTATTGCTTGTGCAAGCATTGAGATCCTTGAAGCACCGGTTAATTTGCCTGCTTCCAGAGTTCGTTCAGAGACTAAAATACTTGCGGGCAAGCTGATGAAAAAAATCGGTCGTTGGTGGATTTCCGGGCTCTTAAGCCTCCTGAAACCGGGATTGGGTCAACTGTGTAACGGGCAGGTCCGGAAGGGAATTACACTCATTCTGTTGTCCTTCCTTCTAAATACTGCGTCCGTCTTATTCCTTGACATCAAGAACATCGTGCCGGCGCTCTCCCTTTTCGCCGTTTCTTTACTGGGATTATACATCTACGCCGTCATCGACGCCGTAATCGCGGCAAAAAGAACCCGGGGATGGGATACGTCCAGGTACAATACACTTGTGGTATACCTGGCAGTGATATCGCTGCTGATAGCCATTAAATTTATTGATTATCGGGCATATGCCTATATCAAAGAGAATTACGTTCAGGCGTTCAAGCTCCCCTCCTCCAGCATGAATCCAACGCTTCTAATGGGTGATCGCATCATTGTCGATATGCGGGAGTCCGCGCGAAATCCGAAAAAAGGGGACATCATAGTTTTTGAGTTTCCAAACGACCCTGCGAAGCTTTTTATCAAGCGTGTTGTCGCAGTGGGCGGCGATTCGGTATTGATAAAAGATAAAAGGGTTCTGATCAATGGGATACCGGAAAAAGAACCATTCATTATTCATACCGATCCGAAAATTCTTCCTGCGGACAGGAGTCCGCGAGACAATTTCGGCCCGGCAACCGTCCCCGCCGGCTCTTATTTCGTCATGGGAGATAACCGCGACCAGAGCTATGACAGCCAGATCTGGGGTTTCTTGGACCGGGACGGAGTCAAAGGAACCGTCAGAGAGATCTACTGGTCCTGGGACCGCGAGAACTTGGCGGTACGCTGGAATAGAATCGGATCCAACCTCAGGTATTCTGCGGGCCAATTAAAACAGCCCAGCCAACTTGGGAATCCCGAAAACTGCGAAATTTGGTAACGATTGCGCGATTCAGATGTCACAATCAGTGACCGGCGACACAGCGGGAGAATACATCATCATCTCAAAGACATTATTCACCCGGAGAAATACCGATGCGCAGAACGAAGACCATCCTGATCCAGCTCCTGTTAGTCCCGGCTTTAGTCCTATTGTCCCGGCCGCTTTTTGCCGAAACGGCATTCCTTTTCGGAAAGATCGGCGACCTGCCCGTCGCCGCTTCCCTGGAGCGTTACGATGGCAGCTTGTCCGGCTGGTATTTTTATAATTCCAACGCGAGGCAGATCCGCCTGGAGGGCAAGGTGGACGGCAACGGGGCCTTCCAGATGGAAGAGTCGGTTGACGGCAAAAAGACTGGGATTTTCAATGGAACTGTAAAGGATAAAAGCTGGATCGGGACATGGCAAAAGCCTGCCGGGGGCAACCCTCTCAGCCTGTCCCTTACTGAAAACCGCAATCCTCTTAAAGACTGGAGCGGCGAGTTCTCCGGCACCGCCAGGGAGCGTGACGCCAAGTCCGGTTACACGTACAAATGGGAATTCAAACTGCGCATCGTCAACGGAGCGGTCAAGAAGTTCTCGTCCACACAGGGATTTGCCGGAGACGATAAGGACGAACAGTTCTGTTCCATAGACTCGAAAGATCTGAAGCAGGTACCGTCCGAGGCCGGGATCCTGCTGCAGGCCAAAGGTGATGAATCGAACGACGACGAACCGGAATGCGCCATACGTATCATGAAGGAGGGAGACCTCATATGGATACGGTTCGAGGACGGGGCAGAAGAAGGCAACAACTGCCGGGGCATCGGTTCTACAATGTTCTGCGCCCCCCGCGCTTTTTGGAACGCTCTCATTTATGACGGCAGGACGCAGAAGCTGAAGGGCGTCAAGTAGCCCGGCAAAGAGCTTATCGCATCAATCCGCTTGCAGTATGGATTAGAACGAAGATTAAGGCGGTAAACTCAATCGACGATCCAAATTTCAGCCATGAGGATAATGAACATGAAGAAACTTACGGGAAGGTATACGCTTGCGGCTATGATCGGTCTTACCCTGCTCTTCGGAGGTATTCTCGCCTCCACGACGGGCGCGGCGGCTCAGACTGACGCGGCCTTTAATGTAAACAGTTCCATGGCCGACAACCTCGCCGCTCTCAAAGGCAAGAGCGTAACGCTTCACCTGGCTTCAGGCCAGACGCTCACGGGTGTGGTAAACGATGTCAAAGGCAACCTTCTACACCTCGTCAAAATTAGTCAGAGAGAATTCTTCGATGCACTGGTAGCGATCGATCGCATCTCGGCAGTCGAAACTAAAGTCAGGTAGAAATAACCTGTCCCGGAACATCTTTTCGGGCATTTCGGCTGCATACTCATATAGAACGTTAAGTAAATAAGGTATATGGTAGTCGGCAACGGCCCTGCTTTTTGTTTGAGCTGGCGAAGTGCAGCCCGGTGGGGACACTTTCGTGCGTTTCGCACTCGTATCGCTCATCCAAAAAGGCATGGGTTTCGCTCGGGGACAGTGTCGTAACCGACCGGGGTTTAGCTGGTCATAACCGACAACACGACACAGTCTTTTCGCTCCTCCCATCCTTGATTTATGCCATTCGCTGGTTCCCAAGCTCTGACTCATATGCGTCAACTTAAGCCAACCGCTGGTTCCCAAGCTCTGCTTGGGAACCAGCGGTTGGGAAGCTCCTGCTTCCTTTCACAAAAGCCGCGCCTGTCATTTAGCTTTCGCCTTCCCGACAGAATTGCGAATTGATTTCGGTGAATTAGATTTGCTTGCCGCTTGGTTGAGACGTCGGTCCGCGGGAAAATGACGGGGTAGACGGGGGCCGTTACGGGCAATTCATCGCTCCGGGGCCGGGGTTCACAAGCAGGGATCTTGGGAACCAGCGAATAGAAGGAGTCCTCTACTAAGTTGACGCCAATGAGCTCTGGCTTGGGGACCCCCATAGAAAACGATGGTTTGCGGGTGGCCCAGGCAAGAGGCTTCGCGTAGAATTACCAGTCCCTCTTGCCTGCGGCACGGGCAACCAAAATCACGTTGCCCGTGTCACCCACGGTTTGGTTCCCAGCGCGAGACGGTGGGCACGATGAAGCGCTGTGCCCATCCTTCGACCTTATCCTATTGTTTTATTTCGTGATTTTCGTGTATTTCGTGGTTGAGAGCTTTTGCCTTTCGCATTTTGGTTGCGGCTGTCGACAATCTTTTCCGTATGGAGTGCATACCCCACAGTTCCCTCGTGTACTCCGGACATACACAACTACTTCAACAGGCGATTTCGACCGTCCTTTTCTCATCACAATTACCGCCAACATAACCGGCAATTACATCAACCGCGACAGCAAATTACCCGCTCCGTCCGATTGTTCTCCGGACGCTTTTTTCTCATATTTTCCGCATTGTGCCCCTATGGTGGGATTCATTTAAAGTCTGGTCAGGAACAAAGGAGAACACTATGCTTCGCAAATTCCCCAAACGCAGCGCCCTTGCCTTAACAGTCCTTTTATTCGCCCCTCTTCTTTTCGTGTCCACGGCAAACTCGAGCATACTCGAATCGAATTATGCCGCCTTTGCGACCAAAGGCCTGTCAGTCGCGCCGGTAGGACTCAATTACGATCCGAGCAACTGGGTACAGGTCGGTTACGGAGGTTATCTGGTCAATTCTTTCGGTTGTTCTTCGTGCCACACGCCCGTCAACACAACCACTACCCTGCAATTCGACTATCAAAATTACTTCGGCGGCGTCTGCTCCGATTCAGGAATGTGCACGAAGAATCTTAGCCCCGACGTGTACGGCATGCCGGGCGGATACGATATGCGGTCGTTTATCTCCGCATTTCACGGCGCGGGCGGGCCCTGGGATAAGACCTTCAACCATTCGCCTTTTCTCGGCGGCAGCCTCGACCTCTGTGCAAGCTTGTACAACAGCCTGCCGCTGGGCGGAAACGGCTTCCCGTTCGGTTTCACCAACTATGACTGCATGGGGGATTATTGCGGATTCCACAACAACGACGGCAAGTTTCTCGGCGGGTTTACATGCGATGCCTGCAAGGTTTTCACTCCAGGCGGACCCGGCTATCCCTTCTACATCGGTGATTCTGAACTCGCCGCGATCTATGCCTACCTGCAGGCTATTCCCTCAGCCGTCCAGTCATTCTCGCCTCCATTTAGCGGACCAAGCGCATGCCTTTCGGTACCGCTGTTGACCTACCCGGGATACAACTGGATCTGGGCAAACAATATCACGGGCAATATTCTCCAGTGGGATGGAATACAATGGGTACTGGTCGGCAACACTTCAGCGAATTCATGCCTGTCGTTCCCCACCGGTATCCATATTATGCAGGGCCCCTCGGCCCAGGCATCCGCGCCGCCGTCCGTAGGGATCACGCTTCCCACCCCGCCGAGCGGCCAGGTCACGATTAACCCCAAGACCGGAAGCATTCTTCAGTGGGACGGCACCCAGTGGCAACTGATCGGAAATACCTCGACCAATGCCTTCCAGCCGCTGGCTCCTCCCGCCCCAATGCTGATGCAGAGCCCCGAAAGTGAGGCTTTGGTGCCCCCTTCCGTAGGGATCGTCCTGCCTCCCCCGCCCAACGGCTGGATTACAATCAATCCGAAGACGGGCAATATACTCAGATGGGACGGGGTGCAATGGGTTCTCATCGGCAACACGAACACGGGCGGAGCTGTGCCGATTTTTTAAGCTGCACAAGATGCCCATTGTCTAATTTTGCAGCTCTTTACAAGAGCGTAAAGAACTTCGGACCCACCGGCACTCATCTTATCCGTGCCGCATCAGTGCTTGCTGCGGCGCGGTTGAGATGAAAATCATCTTTCTCACGTGAAACAATTTTTTTGGACTTTTACGTTATATCGGACTTGACATAACGACCATCATTGTGCAATAAGGAAGGCGTCAGTTTTACACGTCCTTTTTCGCGAAAACCGGGTGGGCACGACCCGGTTTTCTTTTTCAGCAATAATTTGTTGCAGTTTCTCCGTTCTTTCTCAGATTGATAAAATGATGGATTCTCCCCACATATCCTCCATTTCGCTATTTCATTTTGTGATAGTTTTCTCTTGACTCCTGCCCATAATCATTTAAAGTGAAAGTCGTTATGCTCAGTTAGACATAACATTCATACACCGACTCCGTCGAAGTTGCGGCTCTGAGATGTACCCCGGTTTAAGGTGACCCGGGAAAAAAAGACGGAAGCCGGGACTGTCAGCGTACAAGGTACTTTTCCCCCCAAGGTAGTTATCGTATCGGCTGTTTCGACGGCATCGGCCTGCCGGGACATTGAATGGAACTATCATTAAGACTGGGTGCCTATGGAAAATAACAGAATTACCCTGACGGTTAATGGAAGGGACGTCCGGAATTTGAAAGTCACCGGACAAAAGGGGCAAACCGTATTAGAGGTTTTGAAGAACAACGGCGTCTATGTCCCGACGCTGTGTTTTCATCCCAAGATGCCTCCGTACGGGGGATGCAGGCTCTGCATTGTCGAGATTGAAAACATGCGAGGTCTGCCGCCTTCGTGCACGACTCCCGCTGCGGACGGAATGGTTGTACACACCCATACGGAAAAACTGCAGCGGGTGCGCAAGACCGTCCTGCAACTTCTTCTCTCTTACGGCGACCACAATTGCCTGCTTTGCGAACAGAACGGCAAGTGCGAGTTGCAGAACCTGGTCTACGAACACGGAATCGACCACGTAAAATACAAGAGCGAGTTCGTCCCGAAGCCGAAGGACGAATCCAGCCCCATGATAGTGCGCGACCATAACAAGTGCGTGCTCTGCGGGCGCTGCGTGCGTGCGTGCCTCCAGGTCCAGGTCAACGGCGCAATCGACATCGCCGCGCGCGGTTCCGAATCGTACATCACCACTTTCAACAATACTTCGATGAAAGATTCGAACTGCGTCTCCTGCGGCCAGTGCGTACAGTCCTGCCCCGTCGGAGCCCTTACCGAGAAGAAAGCCAGGGGCTTGGGGCGCGAGTGGGAGCTGGAGACGGTCCGGACTACCTGCCCTTACTGCGGTGTTGGCTGCCAGATAAACCTGCACGTCAAAGACGGACAGATCGCCAGGGCTACCGGAGTCGAAGGGGCTCTCCCGAATGACGGCCGGCTGTGCGTAAAGGGACGGTTCGGGTACGATTTCATCTATTCCGAGGAAAGGCTTAAGACGCCGCTGATAAAAGAGGACGGGGGGTTCCGCGAAGCATCGTGGGATGAGGCTCTCGATCTCGTCGCGTCGAAGTTCGGCGAAATTATCAAAAAGCACGGTCCGGATGCGATTGCGGGAGTCAGTTCCTCACGCAGCATCAACGAAGACTCGTACCAGATGCAAAAGCTCTTTCGATCGGCAATTGGAACAAACAACATAGACAACTGCGCACGTACCTGACACGCCCCAACCGTCGCCGGTCTGGCGAAGTCTTTCGGTTCGGGCGCAATGACCAACTCTTTTGGCGATTTCGCAAAAGCAAAACTGATCCTGGCAATCGGCACCAACATGACAGAAGCACATCCGGTTGCCGCAACCCTGGTGAAAAACGCGGTTATGAACGGCGCCGATCTCATCGTTGTGGATCCCCGCCGTACGGGACTCGCGGAACATGCCACTCTGCACCTGCCGATCAAAGTCGGCAGCGACATCGCCTTGATCAACAGCCTGATGTATGTGTTGATCGAGGAAAACCTCTATGACAAGAAGTATGTGGATTCCTGCTGCGTCGGCTTCGACGAACTCAAGGCCAAGGTGATGGAGTATCCGCCGGAGCGCGGAGCGGAGATCAGCGGAATCGACGTCGAGACGATCCGGATGACGGCAAGACGTCTGGCCGAAGTAAGGCCGGGCATGCTCGCGTACACGCTTGGCATCACCGAGCACACGTGCGGCATGAACAACGTCCTTTCCTGCGCCAATCTGCAGATGCTGCTCGGGAACGTCGGCTTCGACTTTGGCGGAGTGAACCCGTTGCGCGGCCAGAACAACGTGCAGGGCGCCTGCGACATGGGTGCGCTGCCGAATGTTTTCCCAGGATATCAGCAGGTTGCCGACGCCAAGGCACGGGCGAAGTTCGAAGAGGCCTGGGGCGTTCAGAACTTGCCGGCCAAACCCGGCCTGATGATGCCCCAGATGATGCAGGGGCTCGCGGACGGAAAAATCAAGGCCTTTTACATATTCGGTGAAAACCTTGCCAACACGGAACCGGACATCAGGCATGTCGAGCACTGCCTGGAATCGGCGGAATTCCTCGTCTGCCAGGATCTTTTCCAGACTGAGACGACCCGTTTTGCCGATGTCATTCTCCCTGCCGCGGCATGGAGCGAAAATGACGGGACATTCACCAACAGCGAAAGGCGCGTCAACAGGGTCCGCACCGTGAGCGAGCCGCCGGGTGTCGCCAAGCCCAACTGGTGGATCTTCAGGGAAATAGCGAGGCGTATGGGACACACCTGGACTTCCGACAGTGCAAAGGAACTCTGGGACAACGAAATTTCGACGCTCGCTCCCGCCCTGGCCGGAATAAAATACGAGCGGATCGAAGGGGACGGGCTGCAGTGGCCGGTTCCATCACTGGATCACCCCGGAACTCCGACCCTGCATCGCGACGGCAAGTTCACCTGCGGACTCGGACAGTTGATCCCGGTCGACTGGACTCCTCCGGCGGAAGTGCCCGACGCGGAGTACCCGTTCACACTGAGCACGGGCAGGCGTCTGTTCCATTACCATACCCGCACCCAGACCGGAAGGGCCGCGGGGCTGAACGAACTGCTGGGTGAGGAAACCGTCGATATTTCGCCCGCGGACGCCAAAAAGCTCGGCATCGGGCACGGCGAAATCGTCAAGGTTGCTTCGCGGCGCGGGGAGGTAAAGGTAAAGGCAAAAGTGACCGAGCAGGTACCGAGCGGCATGGCCTGGATGGCTTTCCACTTCCGGGAAGGCTGCGCCAACTGGCTAACCAACCCGGTATTCGATCCGGTAACCCAGACGGCGGAGTACAAAGCGTGCGCCGTGAAGATCGAAAAGTGCCAGGTCGGTGAACAGTGAGCAGTGAAATGTAGGCAGTAAAAGGGGGTGAGTTTCCGGGCTGCGCCATCGAAGTCTCAGGCCGTGCAGCCCCTTATTCGCCTCTTTACCAGGAGCGGTGACCGTAGAGGGGTGGGCACGGTATCACCGCTCCCCAGAATAAATGAGTCAAATGCAGGAAGCAGGCAGCTTCCGCAACATTACTGAATGAATCCGGACCTTGAAGAAATCTGTCAAAAACCGGTGAATATCGTGGTGAGCCGGTATACAATGCAGTGTTTATGCTTACCCGCACAGGGATAATTCTTAAATCCACGGGACCGGTAAAACAGATGAGAATTGGACGTTTTACATACGACGAGTTTGTAAGCGCGGTCGAAGCTTTCCACGGATACCGCGCGCCCGGATTGATCATGGGCGGATTTATGGTGGATCTCGCCCTGAGCCGCATGCCGGAGGGCATCCTTTTCGAGGCCGTTTCCGAAACCCGGAACTGCCTGCCGGACGCCATTCAGCTTCTTACCCCGTGTACAACGGGCAACGGCTGGATGAAGGTTCTGAACCTGGGCCGATATGCACTGAGCCTGTATGACAAGCACACTGGCGAAGGCGTGCGCATCTTCATTGATGCCGCCAAGGTGCGCGCATGGTCTGAAATCGAAGCATGGTTTTTCAAACTCAAAGGGAAGAACGAACAGGACGAAGAACTCCTCCTGAGCCAGATAAAGGAAGCAGGAAGAGACATCTACGGGGTTGAGCCCATCCGCATACAGCCTCAATTCCTGACCAAATACCATAAAGCCGGAGTGACCGTCTGCAGTCTGTGCGGAGAACCCTACCCGCTGGAGGACGGAGCAATCTGCAGGGGATGTCAGGGCGAAGCGCCTTATATCAGTCCGGGCGTCGATCAGACCCCCGAAGGGCCCCAGATGCATGCCGTGCCCGTGCGGGAGGCCGTCGGCAAAACTGCGTTGCACGACATGACCATGATCGTTCCGGGGAAGAGCAAGGGGGCCGCTTTTGTTCGAGGCCAGGAACTCTCGGCGGGGGACCTCTGCCAACTGCAGCGGATGGGCCGGCAGAGAGTCTATGTCGAAGAACTGAATTCGACGGGGAGCGACTGGGTCCATGAAAACGAGGCCGCCCTGGCTTTCGCCGAGGCGATGTCGGGTGAAGGGGTGCGTTTCATCGGCCCGCCAAGGGAAGGCAAGATCAATTTCCTCGCCGACCGCACCGGCCTTTTCATCGTCAACGACGAGTGCCTCGAAGAATTCAACATGATCCCGGGGGTCATGTGTGCATCGCGCAGAAGCTACACCCCGGTTATCGGCGGCCGCGGCGTGGCCGGCACCAGGGCCATCCCTCTTTATTTACCGCGTGCGTCTTTCCTCAAGGCGATGACCGTCCTGAGGTACGGGCCGATTTTCCAGGTCTTGCCGATGCGCAAAGCCCGGGTAGGAATCCTTGTGACCGGAAGCGAGGTCTTCCAGGGCCTGATCGAGGATCGTTTTATTCCGATCATCGGCGCAAAAGCCGAAGCGATGAACTGCAAGGTGGTCAAGTCCGTCATAGTACCGGATGATCGGAAGGCGATCAGCGATGGAGTCCGTGAACTGCTGCGCGCAGGAACCGATTTGCTGGTGACAACCGCCGGGCTCTCCGTGGACCCGGACGATGTAACCCGCCAGGGTCTTTCGGATGCCGGTGCGACCGATATGCTTTATGGAGCTCCCGTTCTGCCCGGTGCAATGACGTTACTGGCCCGCATCGGCACTGTCCAGGTAATGGGTGTGCCGGCTTGCGCCCTCTATTTTAAAACCACGAGTTTCGATTTGCTATTTCCCAGGCTTTTGGCCGGACTCGAAGTAAGCCGTCGCGATCTGGCAAAACTGGGACACGGTTCGTTCTGCCTTGAATGCAAGGCATGTACTTATCCCAAGTGTCCGTTCGGCGGTTGACGGACTGTGTGGGAGAAAGGCTCTTTTCGGTTTGATCGGCAGCAGAAACATCATTGCGGGAACCAGGGCTTGCCCGGAAAACTCCCGCGAGGAAGGGACGGGACGGCGCGAACCGACCGTTCGGCTCCATCTCTGGCTCGAAACGGGAGATGGAGTACTTTTCGGATTGGGCAGAGCACTCCTGCTGGAAGAGATCGAGCAACGCGGTTCACTCAGGAAAGCGGCGGAAGAATTGGGGATGTCGTACCGTGCCGCCTGGGGAAAGATCAGGAAGACGGAGAAGATCCTGGGGTTCAAACTGATCGAGCAAAACGGATCCAAGAAGGAAGGGAACAGGCTGACGGAACAGGGCCGGCAGCTCAAAGAAAAGTATCTCCTGTGGCTCAGGGAAGTCGAAAGCGCCGCTCTCAAGAAAGCGGAAGAAATTTTCCCGGGGCCGGTCCGGGCCTACAAGGAAAAGGTGTCAGGAAAGATACTCCAGTTCTGATCCGATCACTGCTGCACCCTATGCGCGTCAACTTAACCGCACTCCAATCCCAATGGTTGTGGCGCGGTCTGCCGACCTGGTCGCAGGAGGGTCTCCCCTGATAGTTGTGGAGCGGTTTCCCGACCGCGCCACAGTCGACAGGAGCTACACGGTCGGGAGACCGTGCCGAAACGGGGCATAAAGAGCTAAGTAGCCGGTGTGCATCGACAGTCTGAAAGGGAACGATCGGACATGCAGATCCTGAAGCACAAGACCTCACAGTTCAAAGACAACGACCTTTTCCCCGCGGAATACAATCTGGCGGTGGAAGAGCTTCTTGAAATCTATATAGACGGATCTCCTTACGCCGTCACGATGCGTCTTCCGGGAGACGACATTAACCTTGTGGCGGGATTCTGCTTCACCGAAGGGATAATCGGCTCGAACGACGAACTCGCGTCAATCAGCCACTGTACGACAATACCGGGCAAAAGAAGGATCCTTGTCCAACTGGCTCCCGGCAGCCGGTATGATGCCGAGGTGGAAAAGCGGCGCGAGTACATCAGCAAATCGAGCTGCGGGCTTTGTGGGAAGAGCAGAGCGGAAGAGATTTACGGAGAAATCAGCCCCGTCGAAAAATGGAACACAATTCCCCTGGCGAGCATTTTACGCCTGAAGGAGCTTTTCGAGGTTCGGCAGAACATATATCATATGACGGGGTCCACACATTCGGCAGCGATCTTCGACCGCCAGGAAAACCTCCTTGCGTCCGCAGAGGATATCGGCAGGCACAACGCTTTCGACAAGGTGATCGGTTCGCTGGTGCGGGGAAAGAGGACCGAGGACGCGTTCATGGCCATCGTGTCGTCCCGGTTGAGTTTTGAAATGATTCAGAAAGCCGGCGTGCTGGGTCTCGAAGTCATTGCCGGTCTATCCGCTCCAACCAGCATGGCCGTAGATTTGGCCGAACAGCTGAACATCACCCTGATCGGATTCCTGCGCGAAAACAGCATGAGCATTTACACCCACCCCGAAAGAATTCACCACCTCGAAACCGGCTGCATGCACTAAACCTTCCTGACGCTCACGAGATGTTTCTGCATCGCCATAGTACCGCCCGATCGGACGTAGGGTGTGGGGGCGAATCGCGGTGGCGCCATCGTGCTACCATCCGTCCTTTTGGAACGAGCCTCATCAGGCTTACCGGACGGTGGGCACCCATAACGGCGGGTGCTGTTGCTTTAATGCCCCCCGTCCCGGTAGGCCAAGTATTTTGGGACAGCACGTACCGGTTACTATCCGGCCTGCCGGGGCGGGGTTCCCAAGGCGGA
>JAEZHY010000236.1 GCA_023416335.1 Pseudomonadota bacterium
GGATCTATACTGCTCAAAATATCATGACGCTCAGGCAAGCCTTTTGAAAACGGCACAGATTTTTAACTGCCTCCTGACCGGCGTGCTTGGAACGATCGCCCCGATTCAGACTTCCGCCGAGGTGATTGCCCAGCACCTGTTCCTCGAGAAGAAACGGGGGAAACGTCAACGTGTCGAGACGATCCCACTCTTAAGTTGACGGCTATGAGCTCCGGCTTGGGAACCCCAGCTTTCGAAGCTCCAGCTTCCTGTGGCCGAAACATGGATGCAGGCACAGCTCCCTGTCTGCCGAACCGTTGTTCCTCACGGCATCCGTCAATCTCTCCTACCGATCCTCCAAAATACGATGGTGTTCCAGCTCGGTGCCGGCCGTCATTTCCGCGCGCGAAGCACGAGAGGACTGCGATGGAGGCGCCGGAAGCGCGGCAGAGCACGGCCACGAACCCGTTCGGCCTACCCGGGGCGGGGTTCCCAAAGAGGACCTTGGGAACCAGCGGAGGGAAAACGTCAACATATCGAGGCAATCCCACTCTCAAGTTAACGGCTATGAGGCGGGCCTTGGGAGCCGGCGGAACAAGTTGTCCCGGCCACCCGGCCGCAAACTGTTTCGAAAAATTTGTTTTTCCCGTGTTTTTCCATTTTGCGACAGCAGTCCTGCTATCGCCGCCTCCCGATCCCTCCCGGACGGTTCCGTTTTGATCCAACCGGCACAAAATAAACTTGACAAATGGTATTCACGAATATACTAGTGCTCCTAAGTGGGAATTTGTGGGTAAAAGGGGCAAAAAGTGGGTATTTTAGACAAACCCTACTTCAGAGGACGCTCGATAAACAGGCTCGATAGCAAGGGCCGGCTCCGTATACCTACGAAATTCAGAGAAGTCCTGCAAAACCATTATTCAGATGCTCTCATACTCGCCCTGTTAGGGGAGTGTCTCGTTGCGTATCCCCCCGAACGGTGGGATGAGATCGAGGCCAAAGCATTGCGTCTATCCGAAGTCAAACCCGAGCACCGAGCCTTTTTGCGGCGTTTCATATCGAGCGCGGAAGAATGCGAGTTCGATAGCCAGGGGCGGATCCTCATTCCGCCAATGCTTCGCGAAGACGCCCGACTGGACCAGGAAGTCGTTCTGGCCGGCGTCCTAACGAATTTCGAGATTTGGGACAAGGCTACCTGGGACGTGCAGGCCGAACGGGATAGAGAAGATTATCCAAAGATCATGGAAGCCATAGCAGGCGCCGGACTTTAATTATGGACGAAGGCCTGAGGAGAGGTCAACACATTCCGGTCATGCTCGGACCGGTTCTTGAACTCCTTGGCTGCAGGCCGGGCGGCATATACGTAGATGCAACTTTAGGAGGGGGTGGATATAGCAGGGCAATCCTGGACCGAAGTGCGCCGGAGGGGGTTGTACTCGGTCTGGACTGGGATCGGGAAGCAATAGACAGGGTGCGCGAAAGGCTGGGCGGCTACGCGGGAAGATTCATTGCGGAGAAGGCTGACTATGCGGACATACGAACGGTTCTCCTTAAACACCGCCTGGATGCAGTTGACGGAATCGTTGCGGATTTGGGGCTTTCGAGTTTTCAGATCGAAGACCCCGAACGCGGGTTCAGCTTCAGCCTCGGAGGTCCGCTCGACATGCGCATGAATCGCGATTTGTCCGTGACCGCCGCAGATCTCGTAAATTCCCTTTCCGAGCAGGATCTGGCCAATCTGATCTTTCGGTACGGTGAAGAGAGACTGTCGCGCAGAATCGCGAGGGCAATCGCAGCCGAGCGGAAAAAGCGGCGCATTACGGAAACACTGGAGCTTGCGGAACTGGTCCGAAGGGCCGTACCGAAGACCAAAGACTCGGCGAGGATTCACCCGGCGACCCGCACCTTTCAGGCCCTGCGGATCGCCGTGAATCACGAACTCGAGTCTCTCGAGCGTTTTCTGCCGGAGGCACTGGCAGCGTTGAAACCCGGCGGAAGGCTCTGCGTTGTGGCGTTTCATTCGCTGGAAGACCGAATCGTAAAAGAAACTTTCAGAAAGTGGGCGCAATCGTGCCGCTGTCCTCGCGAGCTGGCCGTTTGCGAGTGCGGAGGCCGCCCGCTTGTTCGTCTATTGTCGAGAAAGGCTTTAAAGCCGTCGCTTTCCGAGGTCGAGAGCAACGCACGCGCACGCAGTGCAAGGCTGCGAGCCGTGGAAAAAGTTAACGGGATGGGCTTATAGCAGCAGGCACAACGGCCCTGTCTCACCCCGGGTCGGAGGGGACCCGAGGGGAACAGGGCCGGATTCACCCCGAAAGGGGATAAGTAGTGGGGGTTTTTCCGGGAAAGTGGAAAGACAGTACGGGGCAGCTCCGGACGGCTGCACGGGGGTGGGCCGTCCGGAGGCATTTTCCAGAAAGCGGCTGGAATTATCCGGGGAGGGTTGAAACAGAGTTACGGGTGCTCAGGGATAAATTACCTTTGGAGAAGAAAGGGCTGCGAAAAATGCAGGAACCGGCTTTGAAAAACGGTATTCGGGAAAGAAAATGTTTTTCGATTCATTTCCCCTGTGGGTACGACCAGGATGAGTACAGACCAAATTCCCTCAAACGGCCCTCAGGACTGGACGGTGCATTGCACCGGGCTTTTGCATTTTCCATGAGGAACAAAACGGGCGGCGATTCTCTCGTTCGAAACCCGGTGTGGGGCATATGAATTTGAGGTAGCGCCGTGCGGGTAACCGGGACGGCGTGAAGTTCGATATCATTAAACAGTGAGCCGGTGGACAGCAGATGAATATGGCAAACGAAGGCGCTTCAATGCTCAGTATAAGGCCGGGGAGCGATTTCAACTTTCAGCAAAAAGAGCACGTTTCCGCTCACATATGGGCGTGGTTGACTTCGGCCGTCTTCCTGGGGGCTGTTTTCGTTCTTTGCGCGATTTTTTACGTCTGGCTCTATGTCCAACAGGTTCAGAACGGCTATCACCTCGCCAAGATTTATGAAGAAAACGAACTGTACAGCACCGTCCAGCGCAAGTTGAAGCTGGAATGGTCGCGATTCCGGGATCCGACCAGACTCGAGGAGATCGGACGAACTCAGTTTGGCCTGGCACCGCCCAGGCCGGATCAGAAGATTTTAGTACGTTAGGAGCTATCCGGAGGGGCTGATTGATGGAAGGGCGCGAGCCGCGGAAATTCTTAAACTCTCGTTACTGGTCATGCCGCGTGCTTTTCCACGTGCTGATGGTCGCCGGGTTGTGCGTAATCGTCGGCAAAGCTTTCCGGCTGCAGATTCTGGAGCATAATCTCTGGGTTGAGCGTGCCCAGGCCCAGTTGAACACCACCTTTAACGTGCCTGCCTACAGGGGCTCCATATACGACCGGCAGGGGCGTCTTCTCTCCTACTCTGTCCCGCAGCGTTCGCTTTATGCCGACGGCGAGCACGTGGACAATCCCAAAAAGCTTTCCGGACCCCTGAGCCAGATACTCGGAGAGCCGCGAGACGCCATCGAAAAGAAGCTCACAGGTTCGCGCCATTTCGTCTGGATAAAGCGCCACCTGACGGACCAGCAGGCCGGCGCAATCGAGCACCTCAAGTGGCCCGGCCTCAACTTGACGAATGAATACAAGCGGTTTTATCCCTACAGGCAGGTGGGAGCCCAGGTGGTCGGCTTTGTCGGCATGGACGGCTCAGGCCTGGAAGGTGTCGAAAAATCCTTCGACGACGTTCTCAAAAGCGCCTGTACATCGGTCGGTCAAATGCGGGACGGCGCCCGCAAGTGCCTATGGATGAAATCTTCGGCGCCGCCGGAGCCGGCCGAGAGCTATGGGGTGAAGCTCACACTCGACACTTTCATTCAATATCACAGCGAAATCGAACTGGAAAAAGCGGTTCAGAAGTATAAGGCCAAGGCGGGCGAAGTAGTGGTCCTCGACGCCCGGACCTCCGAAGTCCTCGCCATGGTGAACTGGCCTTTCTTCGATCCCAACCTTCCCGACAAGAAAGACGCCGGGCTCTGGCGCAACCGCACCGTGGCGGACGCCTTCGAACCGGGTTCGACCTTCAAGCTGTTTTGCATGAGCGCGGCGCTGGATGAGAACATGGTCCGCGAAAAGGACCGCATAAACTGCGAAGGCGGAAGGTGCTTTCTGGCCGGCCACTCGATAAAGGACGACCATCCGCACGGATGGGTCACCATGCAGGAAGTAATAAAGTACTCGAGCAACATAGGGGCGGCAAAGATCGCGCTCCATATCGGAGCGGAGCGCTATTACCGCTACATCAGCGGGTTCGGTTTCGGATCGCCCACCGGGATTCAACTCCCCGGCGAGGTGAAGGGGCTCTTACGTCCTTACAAGAGATGGAGGCCGATTGACCTTGCCGTTACGGGTTTCGGACAAAGCATCGGCGTAACCAGTCTTCAGCTCACCGCCGCCGTTGCCTCGCTTGCGAATGGAGGGGAGTATACTCCTCCCCTGATCGCGCGCGAAATTATGGATTCCCAGGGCAGGGCGGTCAAGGAGTTCCGGCCCGAAATCGTGCGGAGGGCAATTCAAAAGAGGACAGCCGATCAGATACGTGCTATGATGACGCTTGTAACTCAAGAAGGCGGTACCGGTACGAGTGCGGTCCCCGAGGGTTACACGGTAGCAGGCAAGACTGGAACGGCACAGGTAATGGATCCCGTTACGAAGCGTTACGCTTCGCACAAATATACCGCAGTTTTCACCGGATATATCCCGGCTGAGAATCCCAGATTGGCAATTACCGTCGTAGTTCACGAACCACAGGGAGCAATCTATGGTGGTGTCGTGTCTGCGCCCGTATTTCGGAACATTGCCGCCAAAGTACTGCCCTATCTCGGGGTAATGCCTACTCTACAGAGCCCTGCACCCGGACCCAACATCCGCATGGTTAATACCTCATCCGCCGGTCAGCAGGCTGCTGGAGCAAAACCCGCAGCTGCGGCCAAACCCGGTGACACTCAGAAAAAATCGGTGAATAAACCGGTTCCGAAGAAAACCCCTGCTTCGGGAACCGTGGCAGTCAATGCGAAAAAAGACCGCAAAACACCAAAAGTGAGCCGCCAGAACAAGCCGGAACAATATTCAAAGGCGGATCGCGAAACCGGGGTGGACTAGGTCGGTTTTGGGGGGGCGTTTTTTTCTTTCCGGGGACGGGAATGCCGGACCGAAGCTCGCGGGATGGTATCTCGTGCTTTACCGAAGCGCATCATCTCCGGGAGCGGAGCTAAAATGAACATCAGGTCAACAGAGGCTGAGATCCAATGAAATCGCTCGGCCAACTCATAGACGGTTTAAACGTTCTTGCCGTAAACGGCAGTCTGGATACTCCGGTGTCCGGTATCTGCTACGACAGCAGGCAGGCAGGACCGGGCAGTCTTTTTGTCTGTATTCCGGGGACCCGCGTCGACGGGCATGCTTTTATCGGGGATGCCGTTTCGCGCGGCGCCGTGGCCATCGTTGCCGAAAATGAAGGCCCGGTCGATACGGGAGCGGCTTTTGTTCGCGTGAGCGACTCCCGCAGAGCGCTCGCGGCCATAGCCGCCGCTTTTCTCGATCATCCTTCCACGAAGCTGGCCCTCATCGGCATTACCGGGACGAACGGAAAAACCACCACATCTTTGCTTATCGAAAGCATTCTCAAGCAGGCCGGCTGCAATCCCGGGGTATTGGGAACGCTTGCCTACAGGTGGGCGGGTAAAGACATCCCCGCCTCCATGACGACGCCCGAGTCGCTGGATCTGCAGAAGATTTTCCACCAGATGCTCCTGGACGGCGTCTCGCACGTGGTGATGGAAGTGTCCTCTCATGCCCTGGCATTGGGCAGGGTCGCCGGGTGCTCTTTCCGTGCAGGGGTCTTTACCAACCTCTCCCAGGACCACCTCGATTTCCATTTGACGATGGAGGAGTACTTCTCAGCAAAGAAGATACTCTTCTCTCGGTACCTCGACGTCTGCGGGTCCGCATCGATCATCAACGAAGACGACCCCTACGGAAGGCGGATCATCGAAAACGGGGTATGCGGCGAATCGAAAGCCTTCGGGTATTCGGCGAAAGTTTCCCCGGAGCCCCTCCTGAATTCGGCGGGAAAAGATACCGCGCACATACTTGCCAAAGAAGTCCGGTTCAGCTCTCAGGGCATCGAGGCGAAAGTCGCTGCTCCCGGCGGGGAGTTGAGAATCGAATCCTCCCTTGTCGGACGCCTAAACCTCTATAACATTTTGGCAGCGGTTTCCGCGGCGGTTGCGCTCGATCTGCCCGCAAAAGCGATCGAGGAAGGCATCCGGGCGGTATCGCATGTCGACGGGCGGCTCCAGAGCGTTCCAGTCCCCAAAGACCGCGGCTTTCAGGTCATCGTGGACTATGCCCACACGCCCGACGCAATGGAAAAGGCCCTCTCCTGTCTTCGCGAAATGACCTCGAATCGCCTGATTGCGGTTTTCGGCTGCGGCGGAGATCGAGACAGGGGCAAACGTCCGATCATGGGTAGGGTCGCGGCGGAAAAGGCCGATCTCGTCATCATTACGAGCGACAATCCCAGGACGGAAATTCCCGAGGCGATAATCGACGAAATCGAAACCGGCATCAGAGATACGGGGCTTACCCGGTTCGATGCGGCCGGGCAGGCTCCCGAAAAGAAGTGCTACACGCGCGAGACGGACAGGCGGAAGGCGATCGAGCTGGGTCTGTCATTGGCCCGCCCCGGAGACATCCTCTTCATAGGGGGCAAAGGTCACGAGACATATCAGATTCTGGGAAGAACCAGGTATCCCTTCGACGACAGGTTGGTGGTCCGGGAATACTTTGAAAATAAAGCGAAAGCGTAAGTTATGTTTCGAACTGTTGCAAAATTAGCCGAAGCCGCCGGGGGCGAGGTCCTTTTCGGAAATCCGGAAGGTGCTGCCGGCGCGATTTCGACCGATACGAGAAAAATCACGCCGGGGTCCTGCTTTGTGGCACTCATCGGCGAAAACCACGACGCTCACGCGTTCATCCCCGAAGCGATAAGCAAGGGTGCCGGATCCGTTGTGGTATCGAAATGGGACGGCCCGGCACCTGCCTGCGCCGTCATCAGGGTCCGTGATACCCAGTATGCGCTGGGAGAGCTGGCACGGCGTCATCGCGCGAAGTTCGACATTCCCGTAGTGGCGATTTCCGGCAGCAACGGCAAGACGAGCACGAAGGAAATGGCCGCGGCAATCTTCGGCCGGAACCGGAACGTGCTGAAAAATAAAGGCAATTTCAACAACCTGATCGGCCTGCCGCTGACTCTTCTGGAGTTGGAGGAAGAACATCAGGCGGCCATCGTGGAAATGGGTATCAACGTTCCCGGTGAAATGGAGCGTCTGGCGGAAATAGGATCTCCGACGGCCGGAATCATTACGAATGTCCAACCGGCGCACCTCATGGGCCTCGAATCGCTCGACCGGATACTTGAGGAAAAAGGACGCCTGTGGAAATCGCTCAGGCCTGACGGAATCGCCGTGGTGAACCTGGACGACCGGAGGCTTTCGGAATTCGCAAAAGCCCTGAAAGTGCGAAAGATCACCTACTCGCTCGCTGACCCTTCGGCGGACGTTTATTCGCCCTCGAAAATCGCGGTGTCGGAAGGGACGACTCGATTCTCCATCCGCTATGGCGGCACGGATATTCCCGTGAGCCTTCCGATCATGGGCGAGCACCATGCGCAAAATGCCCTGGCTGCTGCGGCAGCCGCACTGGCGTCCGGCATTTCCACCGATGACGTCGGGGCAGGCCTGGCCGCTTTCGAATCCGCGGGCCAGCGCATGCAGATTCTCAAACTGCGAAACGGCTGCACGGTGGTCGATGACACCTACAATGCCAATCCCGGCTCGATGCTGGCCGCAGTGGAAGCGGTGGTCGCGGCATCCTCCGGGAAACCTCTGGTGGCCGTTCTCGGGGAAATGCGCGAACTTGGACACGAAAGCCCCGCCCTGCACTTCGGAGTCGGACAGAGAATCGGCTCGGCAAGGGCGAGCAGGCTCGTCACCCTCGGGGAGATGGGCAGTGAAATCATAAAGGGAGCGCAGGCGGCCGGAATGGACGGCTCTCTTTGCTTCCATGCGCGAAACCACGAAGAGGCGGTCGAATATCTGAAGCGGCACATGCCGGAATGTGCCTGGATCCTTGTAAAAGGTTCCCGTGCCATGAAGATGGAAAAGGTTGTGGAAGGGATAGCCGGAGAATGGCTGTAATGGAGAAAAAAACGGCTTCCGAACGCGTTCTGGTAGTGGGGCTCGGCATTTCCGGACGTGCCGTGTGCACTTTGCTCCGCAGTCAGGGCGCTGTGGTCACCGCAACCGATCTTCGTACCAGGGCGGAATTCAACGGTGCGCTCGACAGCCTCGAAGCCGAAGGGTGCGATCTGCGGCTTGGGCCTCACCAGGTCCGGGATTTCCTCGAAGCGGACCGGATAATCGTCAGCCCGGGGGTCCCGCTTGATATCGAGCCGCTCAACGAAGCACGCGCCGGGGGGAAGGAAATCCTCGGAGAGCTGGAATGGGCATGGCGCCAGGTCAGCCTTCCGTCGGTTGCAGTCACCGGAACGAACGGCAAAACGACCACGACCGCGCTCATCGGTGAAATGTTCAGGCAGGCCGGCAAAAATCCCTTTGTGGGCGGCAACATCGGAACACCGCTCAGCCAGTGGATTCTGGCGGGAAACGCGGCCGATATCCTCGTGCTCGAAATCAGCAGCTACCAGCTCGATACCGCTGCGAGCTTCCGCCCCGATATAGCGGTCCTGCTGAATGTAACGGACGACCATCTCGACCGGTATGAAAATTTCAAGGCCTATGCCGATTCGAAGCTTTCGATCTTTCGCAGGCAGCACGTGGAAGACGTCGCCATCGTTAATGGGGACGACCCGGTCTGCAGGGACGGCATTTCGGAAATCCCGGGCAAAGTTCTCATTTTCAGCAGCTCCGACCCGAAAGCGAACGCCCTTGTGCAGGGCAGCGTTATCCGGATTTCGGTCCCCGGGAAAGATCCTTTCGAATTGAGTCTGGAACGGACGAGCCTTCATGGCGCGCACAACCGGGAAAACATCATGGCCGCGGCCCTGGCCGCACTGGCCGCTGATGTGCCCCCTTCCGCCATCCAGGCCGCAATAGACTCGTTCAAGGGAATGGCCCACCGGATGGAGTGGGTGCGGAACTGGAGGGGAATCGATTTCTACAACGATTCCAAGGGCACAAATGTCGGGGCCGTCGTAAAAGCGCTCGAAGGGTTCGACCGGCCGGTGCTGCTCCTGCTCGGAGGAAGAGACAAACTGGGTTCTTACGATCCGCTGATTGCGCCCCTCAAGGAACATTGCAAGGCTGCTTTCATGTTCGGCGAAGCCGGACCGAAGATTTACGGCCTGCTTAGAGGGGTTGTGCCGTCGATGCTTTTCCCCGATCTGAAAACGGCTTTTCGTGAAGCGGTCGAACAGGCCGCTGCGGGCGATGCGGTCCTGCTCTCGCCCGCATGCTCGTCTTTCGACCAATACCAGAGCTACGGGCAGCGGGGAAACCATTTCAAACAACTCGTTGCCGAATTGGGGGAATAGTCCCCCTGAAATTATATGCGGTCTTTTCTTGGGATAGGAATGATTTGGGCCTGCTGAGATAAGGCTTTAGTCGTGAATCGGAGTAATAGTGTCCAGAGCAGTGATCGATACGCCCTCATCCATAGCGAACGAACCCAGGGAGAAGCAGGGATTGGCATTCAAACCTCTTTCCCTGTACGTGCAGCTCTGGATCGAGGTATGCCTGCTCATAGCCTTTGGCCTGATCATGATCTACAGCGCCAGCTCCATTCCGGCGATGAAGAAATTCTCCGATCCCAATCACTATATGAAGCGCCAGTTGCTGTGCATAGCGATCGGAATTCCGCTGATCATAGTAATGAGCCGCACCTCGTACCGCGCATACAAGAAGTATACGGGAATGATGCTGCTCGGCACTTTCGGGTTGCTTTTGCTCGTGCTGATTCCCGGAATAGGCGCGGAACTCAACAACGCCCGCCGCTGGTTTCATATCGGGAGTTTTCTCCTTCAGCCGGCAGAATTCGCCAAGGTGGTCTGGGTGGTGTTTCTCAGCTATGCACTGGTGAAAAAGCAGGACCGCATCAAGAAGTCGAGTGTGAGTTTCTGGCCGTTTATGGTCTTGTGCGGAATCATGAGCGCCCTGCTCTTGAAGGAGCCGGATTTCGGCACGACCTTCATGATATGTATTCTTC
>JAEZHY010000281.1 GCA_023416335.1 Pseudomonadota bacterium
GAGGGTTCGAATCCCTCTCTCTCCGCTCCGTAAATCATTTAGGCCCTCTTCCGGTACGCCGGAAACGAGGGCCTTTATTTTTGCCGGTCGAAAAACCGTACCCTTTTCGTACCAAATGGGCAAGAAGCGCCTTTCCCTAAGACAATGCTACATAAGGGTACGGTGAGCAGCACGGTGGCCCCGTCACATTTCACTCATCTCTCACTTTGAATTCTCCCCCGTTTCGATTTTCTACAGCGATTAGTAACTTATTATAATGAAAGGATTTACTCAGATGGCGCACCTTGCTTTCGGTTTACCGGCCGGAAAAGCAGGGTAGGAATGGAATGCCAACGATTTTTCAACGAAGCCTGTAAGCTTGGCTCCAAGATAACGAAGAACCGGCAGATGCCGCTGTCAAGAGAGTCTTGGGGAGCCGGCAAAACAGGCCGGATTAAACGCAGCTCAATAATTCGCAGAAGAGCTGCCTGAACCGCTGAGTTATGCCAAACAACCAAAACGGAAGAAAGGATAATATTGTGATGGCAACTGAGGAAAGGAACAAACAATTGGTTCAAGAGTTTTATGATGAGCTTTTCAACCAACATAATTTATCCGTGCTGGACGATTGCCTCTCGGCTGACTTCGTATGCCACGAAAACAGAGGGGGCAGCCGCAAGGAAATCGATGAAAATGCTGACGATATCAAGGACATGGTCCGGAGGCATTATACGGCCTTTCCCGACCAGAAGACTACAATAGACGAGATCCGGGCAGAAGGAGACAAGGTGGTGACACGCTGGACAACTGAGGGAACCCAGTACGGAGATTTCCTTGGGATACCTCCAACCCGAAAGCATGTAAAAATAAGCGGCACTTGCACCGATCGGATAGCCGGCGAAAAGATCGCTGAATCATGGGTGAACTGGGAACTGAACGATCTATTGAGCCAACTCGAAGTACCGGAGTGGAAAATAGCGGCATAAGCAAGAGCCCTGCTTCCGGAAACATTCGGTGGAAAACTCATCTTCGTACAAAGGAATCCCCGGTTTCCATCCTCGATGAAACCGGGGCCTTTCCTGGATGATGTTCGCTCTTTAAAATAAACCAATCCAACCCTGATTACATATGGGAAAACATCGACCATCTCTACCAATTCTTGATATAGCTAACACATCATGAAAATAGATCTTGCGCAAAGGATTATCCATTCTTACAATATCCGGCAAACCGACCGAACTTCTGTTAGTACGCCTGAAACTATTTCGTTTTTATGCTTTTCTGCTTCAATTATTTTAATGAAAAAGAAATTATAATTGAAAACCTGATCAAGTTGGAGTTCCATCGTTCTCTATTGAGGATTCGTATGAAAGCAACTTTCATTATCATTCTTATTACATTTTTTGCAACAACTATTCTCTATTCTCCTTCCAGCGCAGGCCCAATAATAGATTCCGGAAATGATGCCCTCAAAAAGGGTGACTACCAGACGGCGATCGCTATGTATTCGGTAAACATCGATCTTAAACCTGATGATCCGGAAGGCTATATTCGAAGAGGCGTGGTTTTCGTCACTTTGGGGCAATATAACTATGCTGTCACGGACTTCACCAAAGCCATCAGCTTAGACCAAAACAACTCTGTTGCTTACAATAACCGTGCAGTAGCACTGATCGGTTTGGGACGATACCAGACGGCTTATTCCGACGCAAGCCAGGCTGTCCGCTCCGATCCCAGGAACGCCGAATCCCATTACACGAGAGCGGTGGCCGGCTATCTTTGCAACAATAAGGAATTAATCTGGTTCGATCTTGTCGAATCGCAACGCCTCGGTTTCGCCCCAGCCACCAAAATGCTCGACCAATACAATAGAGAGCGCTAAAGTAACACTGTACGATACTTCAAAAGAACGGCAGCAATCCTTCCGTCCATTTCTCAGCCATCCTGGCGCAACTCTCCGGGGTCCGGCTCTTCCAGCGGCTCTTCAAAATTTGACCATAAACCGTCAGCTGTTTCGTAATCATACAACTCGGAACTCTCGTATACGGCGATGAATGGCATTTCGTCATCCGAATGAACGGCCACCCGGCAGCCTGGATCGCAATGCAACGGCGCAGATTCTTTTGTAAGGGGGCAAAGGTCACCGGCATATTGATACCATCCCGACTCAGCGGGTTTGTTTTTCGTCCATTCCATTTCCAACCTCCTGATCTCCACTATTCTCCACATAAGCTGATCATGAATCACGAGATGACAACAGCTCAATCGGCCATGCTTTCCGAAGGCCAAGCGGTCCATTTCATAAATTCGTTGGGTATCCCAGCTCCACGACTCCCGGGCCGGCACGGTCAGGAAACCGTGCCTCAACTCAACGGGGTTTAAGTTTGCATCTCGCTCAAACCGGGCCGGTTGCGTGGCAGCTTTGCTGGATTCCGACTAAAAACTCCGCTGGAATAACAACTACCAAGCCTATTCTCTGGTTTGGCCGTTGGTCTTCCATCTCAGAATCAAGGCTTTATCCGAACCAATTTCAACTGATGTCCCAAACCGCTTTCCTTCTCTTGAAAGAAGATCTGCGATCCATTCCGCATCTTTCGGTAACGCCCTGTTTACTTGAAAGCGCCCGACCCGGGTTGGAATCATTTTTAAGCTTTCCAGCTTGCCGCCAGCCGGATCAATTTCGGCAAAATACATCAAACCAAGTTCGGGCCTGAACCTCTTGTACCCTGCTATGCCCTCATAATCGGTCAAAAAGTCGCCACACCCGTAAAGAATGAGCTTTTGCCGGTAGACTTCAATCCCTTTCACATGATGCGAGGAATGCCCGTGCACGATGTCGATTCCCGCAACATCGATCAGGCTATGGGCAAGCTCGACCTGATCTTCGGGAATCCGGTATCCCCAGTTCCCTCCCCAATGTACGGACAAGACAGCAATGTCGCCCGGCGCCTTTGTCGCATCCACTCTTTCCCTGATGGTTGAAACACCCTGGTCTATGGATGCGGGCAGAAGATTGATTCCCGGCCGGTGCTCCCGTGCAGCCCAGTCCTCGGGAATCCCGCTGTCTTCAGATCCGAACGAGAAAACGAGCACCCTGCCCTTCCCTTTCACATCCATTATCGCCGGAGTCTCCGCTTCCTCTCCGTTCTTTCCGGCTCCAACCGCCTCGATCCCGGCTTCCTTCAGGGTCAGGAGCGTTTCTTCCAGCCCCGCATAACCCCAGTCAAGCGTATGATTGTTTGCAAGAGCACTGCAATTCACTCTTGCTGCGATCAGAGTGGAAACATTTTTCGGATGTGTCCGATAATTTATGCCCTTTCCGGGCCAGGGAACGCCGTCATTGGTGATGGCCGTTTCGAGGTTGATTATGCGAAGATCCGGGCTCATCTTATCCAGATCATCCAGTGCGTCCCCCCATATGTATCGAGGCGAGACAGGACTGGGAATGGGTCCGGTCAGCTTCTCAGCCAGCCTGACATAATCGCGGGCATCTTTGGAATATGGCTCGAAAATAGTCGGATCGCAATGAAACGGCAGGATTTGGTCTATCCCCCTGCCAATCATGACGTCCCCACAGAGGAACAAACGTAAAGGTTCGTTTTTTCTCAACTTAATTCTCTGTCAGGGTGCCGTAAAATTTTCTTATACCGGAGTCAGGAAATCCCTGATCCAACCCGCAATGGAGCTTGTGAGAAGTTCTCGATCATGCCTGAGAATCTCGTGTAATTCGACATCCTCCCTGGATTTTATGCCGGCAATAAAAGAATCACCCTTTTCAGCTATGGAAGCGAGGACGGGATTGCGCGAATCAAGAGCTTCCAGTACGGCCTTCCGAAAAACAGGAGAAAAGCATTCCATTTTACCAATTTCGTCGATGACTATCAGGACATCGGCTGAACAAACCTGAAAAGAAGGTATCGCTATTGCTTCGAGCACCTGGAGATCGACGCCGTACTTTCCAACACGGATAAGGCTCCGATCGCAAGCATGGGCCAGGATACCGTTTCGACCGTCAAACGTTTCTATGGAAAACCCCACCCTGTTGCCTCCTGCTCGAATTTCGCGCGTGATAAAGCCGGCAACGGGAATTCCGATTCCTTTTGCAACCTTCTCTATCAGGGTAGTCTTCCCACAGCCCGGGCGTCCTGTAACAAGTATGTTTTTCTTCATATGTCACCAGACAGGCATGGGCCGTCTTTATACAGCCCTCTGGTATCCCCCGCCTTCTGTCAGGTGTTGTTGAAACCACTGGCGAGCGAGCCTTACCACCTTCCCCAGGGCTCCCGGTTCTTCGAACAGATGACTTGCTCCGGGGATGATTTCAAGTCTCTTCTCCGCCCGAATTCTTACAAACGCGTCCCGGTTGAGTGCGATGACAGGGTTGTCGTTTCCGCCAACTATAAAAAGTGTAGCAGCTCTGACCTTTCCAATATCCGTCATCGCCAGGTCAGGTCTCCCTCCTCTCGAGACAACCGCATCGACCTTATCCACCCGCTGCGCCGCTGCGATGAGCGCTGCAGCGGCGCCGGTGCTAGATCCGAAATAACCGATGCGAAAATCTTTGGTTTCCGGTTGCCTCAATAGCCAATCCGTCGCGCAGACGACCCGGCCGGCAAGAAGGCCGATATCAAAGCGATATTCCCTCGTATTGACATCCACCCGTTCTTCTTCAAACGTAAGCAGATCCAGGAGAAGTGTCGCAATTCCCCCCTGTTGGAGTCCATGTGCAACGAATTGATTTCTCGGACTGAACCTGCTGCTCCCACTCCCGTGAGCAAAGATCACGATCCCCTGAGCATCCCCGGGGATATTCAGATTGCCTTCGAGAGTAACTCCCTGCGCTTTGATATTAACCAGATTTTCATTCTTTCTTCTCATCATGACCTCCTTCCCGTCCGCTGTTTGTCGATATCCTCCTCATGCTGATGACTTGCCGGCAGCCCGTTCCAGCAGGCTTCGGACCTCATCATCGGTTGTTTGTCTGAAGTCTTCATACCAGACCCCGACGGCCCGGAACGGCTGAGGAGTCGATGCGCAGACTACATCATCTACTGCTTTCCGAAATTCCCGGCATATGTCCGGCGGGGCGGTCGGGACTGCAATAACGATTCGCGCCGGTTTATATGGCCGCAAGGCTGCGACCGCCGCCCGCATGGTTGTCCCGGTTGCAAGACCGTCATCCACCAGGATGATGATTTTGTCGCGGAGATCCGGCATTGGCCGGCCGCCGCGATAAGCGCGCTCGCGTCGCTCCAGTTCCCGCTGTTCTCTTTGCGCGACATAGTCTATCGAACTCTCGGGGATCTTCAACAATCGCACGACTTCCTCATTTAGTACGCGTACACCGCCAGACGCAACAGCCCCCATTGCGAGTTCTTCACTACCGGGTGTGCCCAGTTTGCGAACGAGGAAAACGTCAAGCGGCGAACCAAGTGCTTCTGCAACTTCAAAGGCAACCGGCACCCCGCCCCTGGGCAGTCCCAGGATAATCAAGTCATTCCTCCCGGCATACTGCATCAGTTCCTTTGCAAGCCTCCGTCCTGCTTCCGTGCGATCCTTATAAAGCCTCATTACACTCCCCCCACCCAAGCTTATGGAGGTAAGCCCTCACCGGCTAAATATTACTTCATACTTGTGACCCCGAATTTTGATAGCTATGTCGGATTTTGATCGGCACTTCAGAGCACTAAAGATGAATGGGCGAGAATCAATCGAAGTCGTGGCGGGCAAATAAACTCTCCGACCCAGCCGAGTTTAAGATCTACATCGATACCAACACCTGGCCCACCGCTGCTTTCAGGCTCTTTTTTCCTCTTCTATCGCCATATCGTTGAGGCCTCTCCAAGACAAAGTTCCGCATTACCGCGTGGGTTCAAGTAAAAATATAATGCCATTTCAATGACTTGTAATATTTTTGACTGAAAGGATTTCAGCAAAAAACCGGCGAAAACCAACTCGCTGTCCCAAGCCATACCGAGTTGAAAGCTGCACGTGGATCTTAAGCGAGGTCCGGATCGAATGCCCGCGGACGCCGCAAAAGGTGGGGGGCAGATGGGGAAATCAGTTTTGCATTATCGTTTGTTCAGAGCTAATTATTCCAGCTGGAAACCATTTTCCGAATTTCTTCAGAACTCATATCAGGGTAGAGATTAAATTGCAGGATCACCTTTTCAACAGCATCCGACACCATGGGCGACCACCGGCCCGATACCAGCGGTTTCTCTGCGGGAGAAGACGCAGGATTAGGTCTTTGCGCAGCCTTCGATTTAATTGTCCGCCCGGCTTTGGGATTCCTGGATATGGGCCGTTTATCGGCCGGGACCTCGACTTTTGTCCTGGCGGGCATCTCCGCTGCAGCCGTGTCCGGCTTCAGCTCCAAAGTCGCAGGTTCTTCCATGTTTTTTTCGGCCGGATCATCCCGGAGCTGTTTATCGCCAAGTCCCGTCTGATTCTTCCCGAACACGCCTGCCGATTGGAGGACATGAACAACCATATGCCTCGCTCTGCCCACTTCCCTGGTTATGGACTCTATACTCTGTCCACTCGTGTAGAGCGATATGATCCGTTTTTCAGTCTCGTTCGCATGTGACTTCACCGGCCTGGATTGCAATGGAGCCTTTCCTGCACGCCGATTTTTGCCGCGGTTAATTTCAGCTTGTTTCACTTCTCCGTCTCGCTTTCAAATTGTTGATCTATTCCTAATTATTAAGTATAAGTGATGTCATCGAACAAAGAAAAGGACACCTTTAAAACATGATCTTCTTTTTTGGGCAAGCTCGATCTGCCGACCTTGGGTAGACACCCGGAGCGCAAGTTTATTCCAGCTTACCGGGAGGGGCGGATTGCAAAACCGACGCTGTTTTCCAACCCTCTCATTTAAAAAGTACGCCCAGCGAAATGTTGTGAATTGTGAATTTTCTATTGCTGAATGTTGTTCTTCCAAGGCTTTGTAATTAGCCCGATCTGCTTGCAGTGTCAACTCAAGGAGCTACAGTTTTTATTTTCATTGCTTACCTGTACCGGTTACTCATCAACAGAGTCCTCGAACAGATTAATGGAGGGGTCGTGCTTTGAAAATCTCCGGCGAAAGCTATTTTGTGGTGTGTTGCTCTTCTCGATCCACCCTGGAATCGCAGATGGGAGATCGAAGGTACTATGATCCTCAGGGCAGGCTTACCGAAATCAAGGACGAGGCTGCGAGATTTGTTTCCTTGAGCGAAGTTGAAACTTTCATAAAAAAACACGGCATTGTATTGGATGAGTTCTGTTTTATCGGATCCGTCCTCTTCTGATCTTTGTCCGCTGATACTCGAACCGAATCCGATGATGCGCCAGGGTCAGGTTTATTATACGGCGGGGTGACGATCCTTTTCAGCGCGTTCCCGAAGTCCCAACAACAAGAGGAAGGAGCGGCGGAACTTGCGGAGTTCACTTACCGACTAGAATCTGTCTGTCAGTTTCGTTCCCCGACTTGGGGAGAACTGATCCTTTTTTCGGCCTCCGAGGTGCTGCTCTAAAGCTGATTTACAGGCCTCCATTCAAAAAGACAAGCATGGCCGGGCGAAGTGATTCTTCCTTCGCAACGGCCCGCGATCTGCTTGCAGGTAGTAAGGCCATGCCGGTCAAGTAGTCCGATTATCCCCGGTTGACAGCCGGCAATTCCGACCTTAGAGTCCTGCCCATACACACGACCGTTTTCAGATTATGCCCAGCCAAGTAATGGCGACGCCTCATCGACGAATGAGGCATCGTTTCTTCTGTAGTGTTCAGAAGGGTAATCGGATCTCTGCATGAAGAAGTTTCCGGCCATTTCACTCCTGTCTTTCCTGCTTGCAGCTGTATTCCTCACGGAACTGGCCGGGGCAACCGATTTCAATGCCCGCGATTGGGCTATAACGGGGGTCGGAGATTTCGACGGAAATGGGAGTCCCGACGTCCTTATTGAAAACCGCCTGACTCGCGAGATGGTCGTTCTTTACTCGAATGGGAATCGCCTTGTCAGAGAACGGAAGGTTGAGTTTCAACTCCCCCCCTCCTGTAAGATTCTTGGAATTGGAGATTTTAACGGCGACGGGAAACAGGATTTGCTCCTGAAGGATGAATCGACCGGCAGCGTGCAAATCTGGTATTTGACGGATTTCTCGGTAACGGACCGCTATACCTTGCCTCAAAGCGCGAAGAGTACCTGGACCATTGGAGGCGTGGGAGATTTCAATCGAGACGGCAAATCCGATATTTTCTGGATCGACTCGAAAACCGGGGAATCTGTAATCTGGTTTATGGACGGCCCCGTCCAGTCAGGCGAGTGCACGATTGCAGGTCTTCCATCCCCCTGGCGCATTGATGCGATCGGCGATTTCAATCACGACGGCTCTCCGGATATACTCTGGAGAGACTCTGCAAACGGAGACGCCATTGTATGGTACATGGACGGGGTAACCCGCCTGGACACGGACACCATTGCCGCCCGGGCTCCCCCCGGGCTCGCTTTCTGCTTCTGTGATTTCGATGGCGACAGAAATCCTGAATCCAGTTGTAACTACATCGATACTCTAACTTCCCCCTGCCTTCACTTCTTTGAAGGTATCGCCGTCTGCTTCACTCTCTCCAAACGGAGTATCCGGGCCCCACCACTCTTTGCTGTTCACTCCTGATTCCAATACCGACAAACTGTTTATGGGCACGCATTAGTTGAAGCCGATCCCACAGGTGACGCTTCCAATGCTTACCGCCACAATGTTGGCATCTCCGAATCCGTGGATTTCCGATGTTCGAAATCCTCCACAGGTCGGACAGGAGTTCGCAAATGAATAAAACATCCTGCGGAAGATCGGTCTATGGCGGAACAGGCATCTGCATTGCCTTTTCCCTTCCCCTGATTTTGCTTTTTTTTCGGCCCAATGAACTGATCGGCTCTTCTATGCTATTGATATTTCATAATATGGTTGAGCTTTTCAGCATAGTTGTCTGCCTTTCCATCTTTGGCGTAGGGTGGTTCACTTTCGACCAAACGAAAGACCGGCACGCACTTTTCCTGAGCGCCGTATTCCTCTCGCTTGGTCTTCTTGACTGCATGCATACTTTCGCGCACTCGGGAATGCCTGACCTCATTACGCATAACTCCAGTGAAAAATCACTTCAGTTCCGGATCGCCTTCGATATCAGTTCCGCCCTGGCCTTCCTGGTGAGTGCCTTCATAAAACCAGGCAGCAGGACCCGATGGCTGTCCAAAAATCGGCTGATAGGTCCGGCGCTCCTGATCCCGGGATTGCTCTTTATCGGCATCACTTTCTTTTCACCGATCGTATTCAGAGAGCAGAGTGGATATATTCTCCTAAAAAGGACATCCGAGTACATGAGCATGGGACTGCTGGGCATTGCGGCAGTGCTTTATCGGAAACGCAAGCCATTGACAGGGAAAAAAGAACTCACCCTGCACGTGACTGCGTTCATAGCCTTCATCGCCAGCAAGGGCCTTTTTTCGTTATCGGACATTGACTTCGACGGGTTTGCAATTGCCGGCCATGTTTACCAATTTCTGGGATTTCTGCTGATCTATGATGCCTTGTTCGCTGTCTCGATCAAGCGCCCCTACGCAAAGCTTACCCATTTGAACAGGAATCTGCAGAACGAGATCGTCAAAAGGAAAAAGATCGAAGCAATGCTCGAGCGCGTGCCTCCACTCCTGATTGCAGCGCAGGATGAGGAAAGGAGAAAGATCGGAGTGGAGCTTCACGACAGCATCGGACAAACCCTTGCGGCTGTGAAATACTATATCGAAACGGTGCTGTCGGAGCATGATATGAATTCCGGGCCGGCACTGAAGAACCTTGGGCACTGCGTCCCTACATTGCAGAGAGCGATCGAAGAAACCAGGACCATGTACATGGGCCTTGGGCCGACCATTATTGAAGAACTTGGAATCAATGCGACTCTTCAGTGGTTTTGCCGTGAGTTTCAAGTAAACCATCCATCCCATCACCTTGAACTTGAAACGACAGTGGAAGAAGAAGATGTCCCCAGTTGGATCAAAACCCCTATTTTCAGGATCGCTCAGGACTCGCTGGATAACGTTGCCAGGCACAGCCATGCCGAATGGGTTGATGTTATTCTGGCCAAAAAGGGCAACGCAATTGAACTCATAATCGCCGATGACGGAAAAGGATTCGATCCAAACACGACCTTTTCAGATCCCGATCGCAGAGGTCTCGGCCTGATCGGAATACGCGAGCGTGCCAAACTGGCCGGGGGACGAATGTCCATCATGTCAGTTCCCGGGGAGGGGACCACCGTCCGTGTTTCGTGGCCTTTTAAGTCCGTTCGGATTCTCCATCCCAACTATGTGTCCAGTTCATAGATTTTCGTAGTCTATAGTTCCCCGAGGAGCTAAAAATGACTGATCTCTCAAAGTCACCAGACGGTCGTTTTCAAATTGTTCCGGGCCACGGCTTGATTGCCGCCGCCTGCATAATTCTGACCATTTTTGTGGGATTCCTGGATTATGTAACCGGCTACGAAATGGACTTTTTCCTGTTCTATTTCCTGCCCATATCCATTTCAGCCTGGTTTCTCGGCAGACCGGCCGCCTTCCTGATTGTGCTCCTGTCTGTCGCGACATGGCTTTTTGCCGATGTACTGTCAAACCATCAACCGTCTATATGGTCCATAGAGTGGTGGAACACCGGGATTCAGGGACTCACCTTTTCCAGTGTTGCATTTACCATATGCACTATCAGGAGAGCATTCGACCGGAAGCGCGAGCTGAATGCCAGACTTTCGGAGACTCTTCGCAGGCTGGAGGAAGCGAGTCGGAAACGTTTTTTGGCAGAGCAGGAAATTGTCCGGCAGAACGTGTTTCTCAATCATGTATTTGAGTCCCTGACGCACCCGTTCTATATCGTTGATGCCAACGACCATGCCGTAATCATGGCCAATTCGGCTGCGAACCAGCACGGTCTGCCTCCGGGGATAAAATGCCACGTCCTTGCTCATCAAAGCTCCGAACCGTGCTCGGGTCCGGAACACGTCTGCCCTTTACAGGAAGTGAAAAAGTCACGAAAACCTTTCTCGACCGAACATGTTCATCACGAAGCAGGCGGCAAAGCACGATACGTCGAAGTGAATTCCTACCCGGTTTTGGACAACACGGGAAATGTTGCTCAAGTAATTGAGTATACACAGGATATTACCCAACGCAAGGAGTTGGAGGAGTTGCAGCGGAGCAACGCGGAGAGAATCAAACTTTTCGCATATTCGGTATCTCACGATCTCAAGAGCCCGCTCGTTGGAATAAGAGGGCTGACAAATTTGCTGCATACGAAATACAAAGACTCCCTCGATGAGAGGGGCAGGGATTATTGCGATCAGATCCGGAAAGCATCCGAGAACGCTTTGCGTCTCATTGAGGAGATCAATGCATTTATTGGTGCAAAAGAAAATCATGTGACTTTCGACAAGATAGACCCAAAGGAAGTCTTTCAGACCATTCGGTGCGAATTCGATCCACTCCTGAAAGCCCGAAATATAAAGTGGTCGGAGCCCGGGAGTTGCCCCGAGATAAGGGCCGACAAACTGTCTCTTTTGAGAGTCTTCCGAAATCTGGTCGATAACGCTCTAAAATACGGGGGGCCTGAACTGAGTGAGATTGCCCTGGGGTATGAAGAATCTGAAGAGTATCATACATTCCTGGTCGCCGATAATGGGGCCGGCATATCGAGTAAATATTGCGAAGAAATATTTGAACCTTTCAAGAGGCGAAACGGGTCGAGGGATATCGATGGGACCGGACTCGGATTGAGCATCGTAAAAGAAATGGCAGAGAAACACCACGGGAAGGTCTGGGCCGAACAGGGACCCGCTGGGGGCGCGACATTTTATGTTTCAATCTCCAAGAATCTTTAAGGCATCTTCAGGGATGTTGCATCAGCCGGATTCGACAGGAAGACTCAATCTGAAGGTTGTGCCCATATCCGAGCTGTCGAAAATTTCGACTTTCCCCCGGTGGGCTTCCATAATTTTCTTGATGATCGGCAGCCCAAGGCCGGTGCCGCCTTTCTTGGTAGTAACGAAAGGGTAGAATACCTCTTTTCGTTTTTCCGGCGGAATACCCGGCCCCTGATCGCTCACATCCACCAGTACGAACAAGCCCTTCCTGCCGGTCCGGACAACTACCGCCCCCTCTTCGGGAGAAGCCTGAACGGCATTCATCAGTACGTTTATAAGAGCCTGTCTGAATCGCAACGGGTCTATCGAGAGCCCGGGAAGATCTGACGAGAGCCGACAGCTTACACTCACCTTTTTCCCCCGCGCAATTGCCTCTACTATCGTCAGACTCTCCCTGATCACATCTTCCAGATGCACCTGCATCTTTTCGAGTACCAGCGGTCTCGAAAAATCGAGCATGTCCCGAACCATTTTCTCCAATCGGTCCGTTTCATCCAGGACTATGTCCAGTTTCCCTCTGTCCGGATTATCTTCGGCCAGGTGCCCGCGAACAAGCCTGGAAAAACCTCCTATGGCCACCAGGGGAGTTTTCAGATCATGAGCCACACTGGCGAGAGCGCGCCCTATTGCTGCAAGGCTCTCCGCTTCACGCAGGGATTTTGCCGTTCTTTCACGCTGAATCAGTTGCCATATCCCGTCAAGAAGAAGAGCATGCTGCCGCATGTCCGCTGCATCGTAATCCTGGTCTTTATTGGCTACTGCGGCGACGGCCACAATGCGACTGCCGTCCAGAATCGGACTGACCATAAAGCGAGCGAGACAGGAGTGACCTTCGGGAAGTCCGCGCTTATGTGGGTGGGGCGCGGAATAATCGTTGACGATTATCGTTTTGCGCTCCCTTACCGCATCTGCCCATATGCCTGCAGACTGGAGTGGAAAGTGCACGGATTTATCGGCGGCAACAGCGCATTTTTCAACCGTCTCCCTGGATGAGGCATGCAGTGTCAGAACGGTTTCGTCTTCATTCATAAACCCAAGCCAGCCCAATTTGCTCTTCGTGACCTTCACCTGCTTTTCCAATACGAAATCACAGATTTGCTCAAGGGAAGCGTCACTCATCCGGCTCAATTCCCACAATGCCTGAAGCCGAATTTCGTCAAGTTTCAAGGCTTCTTCGGCTTTTTTCCGCTCGGTCATGTCGTTGCCGATGCAAAGTACACCAACAATATGCCCATTCTTGTCAACGAGAGCTTTATTGGTCCAATAAACCCATACTCTTTCTCCGTTTTTGCGAATGTTCTCGTTTTCATTTCGAATATATTCGACTGGATTTTCAATGATTCCACGAATCATCGCCACCAGATCGCGTCCGGTCGATTCGGTCCGAGGTACGATGGTCCCAACAATGTTTTGACCCAGTATTTCATCTTCCGAATACCCGAAAAAACTCTGAGCGAACTCGTTGAAAAACGTTACCCGCCCTTTGGCATCCATGCGCAGGATGATACTATTGGCGTTCTGGACCAGTTCCTTGTACCTCGCCTCGCTCTGCTGGAAGTCTTCCAAAATCCTCTTTCGCTCGAGAATCTCAGCCTGCAGCGCCTCATTTGTTTTCCTCAATTCAGCCGTCCGCTCCAGAACCCGGGATTCCAGCTCCTCTTTCGCTCGCAGCAGATCTTCCTGCATTTGCCTCAGTTCGGTGACGTCGCGGCTAATGGTGAGAAGGGTCTCTATTTTGCCCTCTTTTGAATATTCAGGAACGATCCGCATGTGGAAATGCCGCAAACCGCGGGTAGTTGGGTATGGAAAATCCACCGCCACCTCCTCTCCGCTTTGGAGCACTTTCCGGCATGCCTTCTCCATCCTGGTCACATACTCGCGACGCTCCTCCCTGGGCGGTTCGTATATAGTCGAACCAATAAAGCTCGGAAGCGGATATCCGGTTGTTTTCGCAAGAGCCTGATTTGCAAAAATACGACGAAGCTCGCGGTCCACCCGCATGACAACATCCGGTGAATTTTCGACAAGAGCCCGATACTCCTGCTCTCTGCGGTGCAGTTCCTCCTCGGCTCTTTTCCGGTCGGTCACATCCTGAAAAATGACAAAAGCCGCCACGATATTTCCCACGGAATCCCGAATCGGAGAAGAATTGGCAAGGATTATCTTTGTCACACCGTCAGGTGTGCGAAGTTTCAGCTCTTCATCCGTGACAATTTCCCCTTTTTCGAGTGAACGCATCAAGGGGTATTCGCCGTGCTCATAGACCCGACCGTCAGGATGAAAGCACGGGTAATCGGAGAACTCGGATATGTGAGAAGCGGATTCTTTCGGAAATCCCAGAATTGCGGTCGATCGGTCGTTCATGAGGATTATTCGGCCGCTTTGTTCGGCTACGATGATTCCGGCAGGCAGTTGGGTCAAAACGGAATGAAGGAGGGATCGCTCTTTCGCCAGATCGTCGCGTGTTGTCCTCAGTTCGTCCTCTATCGTCTTCCGCTCGGTTATGTCGAAGAAGTACTCGATTATCTGAACGACTCTGCCATTCCTGTCGAAAACAGGATACCCATGGACCTCCACGCTTCGGGAGTTCCCCATTTTGTCGTAATGGACATGTTCCGTTGTCAACGGCCGGCCCGTCCGTTTTATTGTCTCAATTGGACAATAGTGCTCGGATTCTCCGCATGGAACGTCTTTTCCGTGCGTCAACTCAAAGCACGTGATGCCGGGGGGCAACACCTCAGGCGTTGCAGCGGAATTGGCCATTTTGATCGTATAATCATCAGCGGATATAACGAAGAATGGATGGCCCAAAGATTCCAGAACGGAAGAGAGGAAGTCTTTCTGCTCCCTCAGTTTTTCCTCGGCCTGTTTGCGATCCGTTACATCACGAGCATTACCGAGCACTCCAACCAGTTTCCCATTCCTCACCCTGGGGACCGTCATGAGTTCGAGCACCCTGTAAGCACCGCTCCTGGTAAGCACTCGAACCTCGTTGCCTGTTTGTGTCCTGCCCTTCAACACCTCTTTGAACCTTTTCCGGAGAGATGCCAGATCGTCCGGGTGGATAAGGGAGAAGAACTTTTTCCCGAGCCATTCTTCCGAAGGCCACCCCGTGATGCTTTCGAAGGCCGGATTCAGAGAACAGATGGTTCCATCGGAGTTGACGGCATAGATGAGGTCGAGCGAGTTCTCAACGAGTTCACGATACTCTCTTTCCGATTCGCACAGGGCACCTTCAGTTCTTGCCTTTTCAGCAATTTCAATGAGGAGTTCCCGGTTCGATTTTTCCAGTCGCCGGTTGTTTTCCACCAGTTCCGCCGTGCGCTCCGCAACCAGTTCCTCCAAATGATCGCGGTATTTCACTATTTCGAGTTCGGACCTCCTCTTTTGGATAGAGCAACGGATGGAATGTTCGAGCAAATCCGCCGTGAGCCGCCCTTTGTCGAGGATATCGGAAACTCCCGGTTCCAGTGCCCCAAAATCGATTCCCCCGCAGTCACTGCCGGCTAGAAGAATTACCGGGATCGAACAGTGTTTTGCAGCCACCTCCCGCAGGAGATCGCCGCCGGCTCTAGTGCCCGGACTATAATCAAGCAGGACCACATCGTGTTCGGAGCGGCCGATAGCCTCCAGACCGGATTCGCAGGTTGCCGCCCTGTCGAGGGCGATTTGAACGGAGCTGATTTCGGAGAGCAGCTTTTTGACAAGAAGATACTCGTCGTCATCCTTTTCGATCAGGAGGACCCTGAAATGGGATTTCATCGCGATACTCCCCCGGTCCGTCTTATTGCGAATTCACTAAGCAATGTTTTCAAAGCGGCCTCCGGCCGGCGGGACAGTTTCGCACCCGGGAGACAAGCCGGTGTTTGAGTACCTTGGTACTGTGATTTCGACGATAAGGGACTCCCCTTCCTGAATAAATGTGAAATGGCCTTCCATATCCTCGAGCAACCGAAAACAAATCGGCAACCCAATGCTCTGCCCTTCTCCATCGAAAGGCAGCAACAGCAACTCCGGATTGATGGTCTTTGTTCCAGGGGTTGAATTCCGGAAACCGATATAAATATCCCGATCGTTCCAGCAGGTCCTGATCCGGATATTTGCAAACTCCCCTGCGGCTTTTATGGCGTTCCTTATCACGTTGACGAAGACCTTGGTCAATACCTCGGGATCGACGAAGGCGGAGGGAAGTTCGGGCGCAAGATCCAGTTCGCAGGCGACGCGCTCTCTGGCAAGCTCGGAAGCGAGCAACTCCACGGAATCGGCAAGGACGGAGTTCACCGAGCACCTCCTGGGGAGGATTTCCACAGGCTGAAGATACTCGATTATTCTGTTGAGAAGCTGTTCAAGGCGCATCGACTCCTTCATGATGATTGCCGCTTCAGGTCTTTCGGGCATCTTCTTTTGAAGACGCCTCGCAAAACCTCCGATTGACGTCAATGGATTCCGTATTTCGTGGGCTATTTCAGAAGAAAGGGCAACCAGAGTTTTGAGCTTCTCCTTCCTGATCAGGGCTTTCTGAGCTGCCTCCAACTCCCGTGTCCGGTCCAGGACCATACTCTCGAGGTGATCTCGATACTTTTTGAGTTCTTCGTCCGCCCTCTTCCTGCGGGTGATATCCCTCAGGATGGCAACATACCCTACTATGGAACCATCGCGGGATCTCATCGAGGAAATCACCCCTTCTACAGGGATTATTTTGCCGTCCTTATGAATGAGTTCCCATTCGCTTCGAAACGACCCCGTAGAATCCAGCGAGGCACCAAGTTTTTCCCCCAGAGAACGGAAACTCTCATCCGATGGATGAAGGACTCTGATAGATCTGCCCTTGACCTCATCCTCTTCAAATCCGAAAAGATCGAGAAAAGCCCGGTTGCAGCTGAGGATATTCCTCTTTTCATCGAGCGTCAGAATGGCGTCGGAAGAACTCGCGACAAGCGCCCGGTGCCTCTCTTCGGATTCTCTGAGCACTTCCTCCGCACGTTGCCGTTCGGTGATGTCGCGCGCAACCAGTACGGCATAGTCTGAATCATTGAAAGGCACGATGTGAAGTGAGATCTCGACCGGCAGTTCTCTTCCATCCTTCCCGGTGAGAATGGCGATAAATCCCTCTTTTTTCGCATAAGTCCCCGCCCGCAGGAGAAGGTCAATAACACCCGACATCCGCGGCGGGATGAGGTCGGTTATTCTTGAGGCCAGAAGCTCATCGCGCGAAAACCCGAGTTGTCTGCACGCCGATTGGCTTACATCTGCGAGAATGCCGTCCGGAAGGTGAACCAGAAAGATGATATCGTTAGCCTGATCCAGCAGAGCCTTGAATCTCTCGAGTTCGGTCAGTTTCTCCTGAAGCTCCGGATAGTAGCTTTTCCTGTGTGACTGCTCTCCGAACCCCATAATCCTGGCACGTAATGAATCCCATTCTTTCTCAGAGGCATTCCTCATAAATCACCTCAATATCCCTCTGGGTCGGGCGACGCGGATTCGTAACCATGCAGGGATCTTGCATTGCTTTCCCGGCAAGTTCAGGAATTACATCTCTGGTTACGCCGACTTGTCCTAGAGAGCGGCTCATTTGTGCGTCTTTTCGCAGTTGCCCAATCTTATAAATAATATCTGCCTTTTGCTCACTCAAAGGTTTTCCCCGCATTTCCAACCCCATTGCCTCGCCAATTTTCAGAAACCGTTCCGGAACCTCCTCAAAATTGAAAGCAATCACACGCTGCAGCAACAAGGTATTACTCTCGCCGTGAGGGATGTCCAACAAGCCTCCAAGGCTATGCGACATCGCGTGCACAGCACCAAGACTTGCATTGGAGAAAGCCATGCCGGCAAGCATACTTCCCATCATCATATTGCTGCGAAGCTCGAGATTATCAGGGTCGTGCAAAGAACCGATCAAGTTTGACGAGATTAAACTAATTGCTTCAAGCGCGTGCAAGTCCGTCAATGGGGAATGGGCAATGGACACAAAAGCTTCGACCGCATGACTGAGAGCGTCGAAACCGGTGCACGCAGTCAAGTCCGAAGGCATACTGGTGAGAGTGACAGGGTCAATCAAAGCCAGGTCCGGGACAACCGCCTTGCTTATAATGGCCATCTTGAGCTTCGCCTCTTCACGGTTGATGATCGCGAATTGCGATACATCCGCCGAGCTGCCTCCAGTGGTGGGCAGGCAGATCAATGGAGGCATGGGAACAGTGACCCGGTCAACCCCTTCGAATGCGGCAATATGCTGCCCGTTTGAGCTGACGATTCCAATACCCTTCGCACAGTCTATGGGGCTGCCTCCCCCAACCGCAACTATCAGATTACAATTCTCCCGGCCATAAAGCTCAGCTCCAGCCATGACCTCCCGGGAGCGCGGATTGGAACTGACATCGTCGAAAACAATGAAAGGCAGATCGGCTCTTTCCAGAGTCGATATCACGTCATTGGCCCATCCCGCAGCTATTACGCCTGGGTCGGTCACCACGAGCACTTTTCTGGCACCTAATTTTCTTGCGTAGTTGCCCGCCAACATGCGCGCCCCTGGGCCGAAGATCAACTCGGGTATAACGAATTTCCTGAGATAGTCTTTATCCAAATTCTCTGCTATCCGTTTGTTCTTACCCATCAGAATCGACTTTCGAAAGTAGGTGAGCGGAGTGACACTCCGGCGCGTTCACTTAGGGAATTATATCAATAGGGAGTCACAAAAAAACTCCACCCGTCTTAGAAACCCGCGCAGTTATATTTTCGTCTTCCCTGCACGGCTTGAATTTCCGAAATTTTGAGAATGTCGGATTGCGGCAGCCAGCGTAGGCTGAACTGATGGGCGCCCCGAATCAATCCGGAGTGTCGCGCATAAGGAGCAATCGATGAGAGAGGGGAAGGAAAACTGTCTGTAGCGTGTCGTATGCAGAAGGTCCCGAAGGGACGTGAAAACTCTCTTGAAACAGATGATTCTACCATTGTCGCCATAGGGTGATTGTGAAGCCCTGGTCTCCGAAGAGTATTTCATCAGTGGTGATAAATGTAATTGAATAATAAAGATGATTGACGAATCCGACCCTGTTGTACGTAATGGTTATTATTCCACCCACATATGTGGGACTCCAGCTCCACGTACCGGTGACCGGGTCCATGCCGGAGACTGACAAGAATGCGTCGCCGTTCCCTGCCAGGTTCAGGATAAGCGGCTCCCCATTCGAGAAGTGACCCGTCCAGTACCCGACTGGAGCTGCAGATTGCGCATGTGCCGGCTGGGGCGGGAAAAGCAAGGCCGACAACAAAACCATGCTCAGGACGACGATTCGGATTCTCATGATCTGCTCCTTCTTTGTTCCAGGGGCCCTCAATAGCTTTTTTCAGACAAATTAATGTGAATCCCCCATTTTGCACCTCCTCCCGCTTTCTTATCATAGGCCGAAAACGCGCAAAGCAGCAGCAAACCGAAAAGGAGGAGCGTATGTGCCTTGATTGCGGATGCATGGAACCCGATGAGCGGCATGGTGACGAACGTCATCTGATCATGCAGGATCTGGTGGATGCGGCGAAAGCGAATACCAAGCCGGCTGAGAAAACGTTCGAGACCGTCGAGGCCACCGTCAGGCAGGTTTTTGAAGGAAAGCTGAAAAGCAAGGCATGGAAACCGGCTTAGCCGTGCCTTTCCCCGGAGTTCCAAAGGAAAAGCCCGCCGATGCGGGCTTTACTATTTCAGGCAAACCTGGATCAGGCAAAAAGACCTTTTATGTTGCGGTGCAGTTCCTTTGTCTTTTCCATTCGGGCACGGTCCCGGTCATTGCCGATTTCATCGAGTTCGGCCTGGAGCGGCAAAAGTGACGGGGCGTCGTGCGGCTTGCCGGCCCTGTGAGCATCTATCAGCGATCTGTAGATGGAGATCATCCGGCCGATCAGCCCTACCGAATACTCCCGACCCTGAACTTTCAGGGTCTGAAGCCCCAGGTCCATGTAGTCCCAGAGGTCTTTTCCATTTATTACAAAGGCAACGTTCGGGCGGCGTTGGATACGCGAATTTATTGCCTCGATTTCTTCACTTTTGACGGAGCGCTGCCGAAGCACTTTTGTCCGCTGTTCGTCAGTCAGCAGGCACAGCCTGAAGCAGCTCCCACTTCTGTCCGGCCAGCCTTCGTATTCGACAATCTCGTTTCCGTCTTCGTCATGATAGGTGCGTTTGATGTAACTGTCGCTTATAAGTTCGTGGAAGACGCAGTTGCCGACCCCACCCACGCAACGATTACCATGCACGAGGATTTCCGTGGCCAGGCCGAGTTCGTCGGCTGCCCGCTTGAATTCCTTCAGTTTCCCGACGGCATCGATTTCCGTACTGGCAACGATCTGGGACGCACCATATTCCTTGAAGCGAACCATCTCCGAACGCGTCCTGATGTTGCAGCCGACGCTTGCATGTATGACAAGTTCAGGGAAATTGTTCCGAACCAGCTCCATGATCCCGGGCGTCTTCACTATCACGCCCTCAGCCCCCCACGAAGCATATTTGCCGATCTTGGAAAGAACGAGCATCCACTTTTCCGGAGGAACTTCGGCGTTTATTGCCACGCGCACTCTTGCGCCGTCAAAGCGCTTCGATACCTCGATGCACTCGCGAATTTGCGAGTCCTCGAGTTCCCAGGCGCATTTGCGACGGCTGAAACCTTTCGAGCCCACGTAAACGGCTTCGGCGCCTTCGGAAAAGACCTTCTCCACCATCTCCAGACTGCCGCCCGGGGCCAACAGTTCATTCATATTCCAAACCCTCCAGACAAGGCGAAAGAAACAACCAGTCTGCAAGTAACGTATATAGCGGACCGATCATCTATTTTAATCCTAAATTCACAATAATCCATAACTAATTGGCTGTATTGACAGGTGCGGGTATCCTCTGGGTTTTACGGCTTTTCGGGGCATTGGCGAGGAATGACGCCAATGATCGACGAGACGGAGTGGGGGGGAACAAGGAATTGAAGGAACCGGAAGATATTCGCCGCGGGTTATTGGGCAACCCGGATTCCCGGGCATGCGGGTGCAGGAGAAAAACGTCCCAGGCGTTGCGGCACGGTTTCCTGACCGTGCCGCAACCTGCCGGGACAATATCTACTTACTGTACATATTTGCAGAAGAGCGCGTCTCCCGCCGGTATTGTCATGATCTGTCCGGCGTTGTAGACGGCCCCGGGAACATTGCCGTTATAGATTTGAATCTTCTTTGTCGTGCCCACTCGGAGGTTGTTCGACTCGAGGTTTACCAGGACATAACCCTTTTCGAAATCCCGCCTCATGACTCCGTTATTCACGGGGGCCCGATAGGTTACGAATTTGCCCTGTGGATTTCCGAAGTCAATGTGGGACTCCGGCACGTCATAGGAAGTGGTCGGAAGTTCTCCCTGGACCGTGTAATCAGTCCCGACCTTAAAAAAGGAATAGCCCGGCTGCCAGCTCAGCAGAAAGCACCCATAAACCCTTCTGAGCGCCTGGCTTCTCTGGTCGGGAGACATCGCCGGCAAATTGCATTTCTCAAAGAAATACTTACCTGGGAATCTATACGGAACATTTATATACCGGATCATATCCTGCTTTGGCACTGCGCCGCCGTAAAACCCGAACTGTTCGTTTACCGACCCGCCGGAATACCCCAATAACGACAGGGAGTAGTTCTGTGCCCAATCGTAGTTCTCAATTCCATTAAAGAGCACCACCTTGTCATTCCCGAGCGCATTCCTCGTTTTTGCCGCCAACTTCGTCATTCCGAGGTTCAGCGCGCTGATCTTGGCAGTACCGACCTGTGAAGCGAGGGTTTTCACCCTCTGGCAGGCGGCGCTTTCGCTGTTCATACAACTCAGGTCATAGATCTGGGCCAAATCGAACAGGACTCCGTCGATAACCTGGTTGCCGTTCGTATCCGGCCTGAACGCCCATTGGACGATTTGATCGACAAACCATGCCTGGAAACCGGGGTTGGAGTAATCAACATAGTAACCTACGTTCTTGAAAGGAATTCTGCTCCCTCCCTGGTGCAGGAACCAGTCTTCATGCCGGTTGGTGCCGTTGTAGAGTTCCGAAGCAAAGTAGGCAACAGTTGGAATGAAGAACATATAGACCTTTACATTCGGATTAAGCTGCTTGAGCCTGACCGCATCGTCGAACTGGCGCTCCAGGTCCCACTTGGCATGATATTTCGTCATGACGATATGGCTGTAGTTCGCTGCGAGATCGCTCAATTCATCATCAGAAAACTGAAAATTGATCTGATACTCGGAATCCGGACAAGTGGTACAAGGCGCCACGCTGGGATTGGTGCCCGTTAATATGAATCTGTTGTTGTCCGATAATGCATTTCCCGCCAATGCGGCCTTCGGAAGCATTGCCTCCCCAGATAATGCTCCCAATGCCGGCACAAGAATCAGAACCAAAAGCTTCTTCCAAACCATTTGTTTCCCTCTTTTTGCTCAGATAACCAAACCAGGTTTAAAGAACGACGACGAAGCTACACCATCTGCATTACACCTCCTCACTTGAAGGATTACACAAAGTCTTTAAAACAGTGAATCTGCCATATCGACGCAGACCAGGTCCCTCCATGGTATTCGCCCGGTCGGAAATAACCTTGCAGGAGGTCGCGGAATATCCCCACGCCTTCGCTGCTGTACGACGCAAATTAAGAGAGAAAGTTTTCTCCGCTTCAGGTGTTCAGATGTAACTTGAATTCCGCTTTGGAATGAGAAAGGGGCGGTAGTATTGACCGATCCGCTTCTACCTCAATTTAAGGGATTTTGCAAGCCAATACGAAGGGATGCTTCCTGACCATTAGTAAGTCTTATACGATACTCGTACTTATAAGCGAAAGGCTATTGCAAACAAACAAGGCGGATGTCAATCCGGCAAAGCGCGGGTTATCGTGAGTGCGTACACTCCGGAAGCCCCCTTCTTCTTGAGAGTTTTTGCGCATTCGCTGAGGGTGGTGCCGGTAGTGAAGACGTCATCGAGCAGCAAAACGATCCGCCCTTTTACATCCGCTCCCGGTGCCACATTAAAGGCCCCTTTGACGTTTTTCAGGCGCTCCGCCCGGTTCAGGCGGGTTTGCGGCTCGGTCCGGTTCTTTCGTTCAAGGGTATCGAACGAGACTGCCAATCCGGTCCTTCGAGAGAACTCCCTCGCGAGCAACCCGGATTGATTGAACCCACGTTGCTTGAGGCGATGCGGATGCAGGGGGACGGGCACGATAAGGTCGGGCACGGGAAACCCCGAATCGGCGTAGGCGATTCGGAGCAGTTCCACGAGGGGCGGCACCCATTCCATGCGGGCGCCGAACTTGAATTGATGGACCCTGTCCCGGACTGTTCCCGAGTGGAACACGGCGGACCGGGCCGAGTCGAAATGGAATGCGGACTGGATGCATTCGCCGCAAAGATGGTCGTGTGAATCCGGGGAGTCGGTAAAAGGCCGCCCGCACAGCGGGCACATCGGAGAGTGGATCCGCGGCAGACGTTCCAGGCAGTCCGCGCACCAGGATCCGTCGCCCGGAATGCCGACCGCCTCGCAGCCGGCACAGATTTTCGGAAGGCACAGGTCAAGGAAAGATTCCCCCGCAAGCTTCAGCCATCCGCAAATTCCAGACAGGTATCTTACGGAGGATACGTTATCCCGTTCAGTTTCGCGGAGCCTCCCCTGCCTTTGTTGCCGCTTCTTCGGAAAGCTTTCCATAAACGACGCTCAGTTCGCGATCGCATTCAGCCTGGGGCGCTCCGGCCTTCCTGGCAAGTTCGAGGACTTTTTCGGATTCTTTGAACTTGCCCTCTTCCCGCAGCAGTCTCCCGAGCGTCAGCTGGATATCGCCTCTCGATGGATCGATTGCGGCCGCTTTTTGCAACAGGGCAGCAGCTCCTCCAATGTCTCCCCGGGCCAGCTTGATGTCAGCGGCCTTAAGGCAGGCATGCAGGTCGGACGGGTTATACATTATCGCCCTGTCGTAGTTCTTTAGGGCAGCCCTGGCATCGCCCTTCCCTTCCGCGATCAATCCCAGCCCGTACCAGGCGTTGGAACACCGGAAATCCCTCTTTATGGATTCCTCGAACAAGGCCGCGGCCTCTTCCTCTCTGCCCGTTCGCAGCATGAAATATCCGAACTGGCTTGCCGTCCAGGAATTGTCTTTATCCACTTCCATCGCATGCCGGTACGATTGCTCGGCAGCGCTCGTCATGCCGCGTTTTTCCTGGATCGATCCCAGGTTCGACAAAGCCGGAGCGTAATCGGGATATTTCTGAAGTATTTCATTATAAAGCCGTTCCGCCTCGTCGAGTTTCCCCCCATCCTGGTAGATCACGGCCAGGTTGAATTTGGGCTGCGGATCGGACGGGTTCGCCATGATTGCGCGTTTGTAATCGCTGACCGATGCGTTTATGCGCCCTTTGCCGTAATGATCGACGGCACGGTTATAGGGGTCTCCGCCTCCGGATGCGCATCCCGAAAGGATAATGAGGGCAGCAAGAAAAAATGCTTTTCTACTTCTTCCCATATGGCCCAATTCTTCCCTTTTCTCTCCACTGTTCGGCGCCGACAGGCATCGTCTCGGGCACGCCTTCGCCCTTCCAGATGACCTTCCAGGGATGAGACCTGAGATCTTCGCTCAGAGCTTCCAGGTTGCGGGACGTCTCATTCAGGTGTGCCAGAAGTGAGGCTATGTTGTCTTCGTTCGACAGCAGAATCGCCCGCACGCCTTTGATCGTGCCCTCGGCCTCTTCAAACCCCTTGCCGGCCTGGGTGAGCGTTTTCGTAAGTTCGGTCTGAACGACGTTCAGCCGCTTTTGCAGGTCTTTATTCGTATCGCGGATGTCCTTGAACAGCGCAACCAGTTCCTTGCCACCGTCTCCGGATACCTTGTTGAGGTTATGAATCATGGGATCCAGCTTTGCAATCTGCTGACGGGTCTGGGTGACCATACCGTTCGCGTTCTGGACCATGCCGTTTGCATTCTGGATCGTTTCCTTGATGGGATACTCGGTTCGAACTTCGTGAACGAACCCTTTGGCCTCCGCCACCAGTTCCTTCACGTGGTCGGCAACTTCTTTGCCGGTTGCCAGGATTTCCGAAAGAGAAGCAGGCGTTTGTCCTTCCATCGTCTCTCCGGACGCGACCTCGGGCGAGTCCTGGGACCCCGGCGTGATTTCCACGTACTTGCCGCCCATCATTCCGAGGCTTCGAATTTCAGTCCGCGAATCCTTCTTCACGCGCGCATCGGGCGAAATACGAACCGTCACGGCTATGCGGTCGGCCACGCCCTGGGCTATGCGAACGTCTGTCACGCCACCGACCTCATACCCGGCATACCAGACCGGAGACCCCTTCGTGAGGCCGTCCGCGTACTGGAAAAGAAGCGTGACGGTCTTCTTGTTGTCCCAGAGCGAGCGGATGTTGCTCACCACGAAAATCCCGATCACAAAGATCAGGAAAGAGGTCAGAACCAGTAAGCCGACTTTTGTCTCCGATCGAAAAACCTGCATGAAAACTGCACTCCCTCAAGGCGGGCATTGCCTGTTATTCAATATCCAGTAAATCCTCCAGGTAGTCGCGGCTCGACTGGCGCAGAGGGATCGGTCCGTCCGGGCTCCCATGGATGAACTGCTGAACCACGGGGTCGGTCGATTCCCGGATCTCCTGCGGCGTCCCGGCGGCTGCAACCCTCCCCCGAAAAAGGACCACCATCTGATCGGCGATACTGAAAGCGCTGCCGATATCATGCGTAATTACTACCGAGGTGATTCCCATGCGCTTGCTCAAACCCGTGATGAGCTGGCCGATAACGCCGGTCACAACGGGATCCAGCCCCGACGTGGGTTCGTCGTAGAAGACTATCTCGGGGTCGAGGGCCAGAGCGCGCGCAAGGGCGACTCTTTTCTGCATGCCGCCGCTAAGCTGCGACGGCTTGAGATGTTCGAAATCCCGGAGCCCGACCAGTTCGAGCTTCATCTTTACGATCACACCGATAATTTTCTCGTCGAGTTGCGTGTGCTCGCGCAAGGGCAGAGCGATATTATCATGGACGCTCAGCGAATTGAGAAGCGCTCCCATCTGGAAGAGCATCCCAAACCGCCTCCGGTAGCCGTCCATCTCGTTTTCATCGAATCTTGTAATATCTGCCCCGCCCACCAGGATTTCTCCCGAATCGGGCCGGAGTACACCTATCAGGTGCCGGAGGAGCGTTGTCTTTCCGCAGCCGCTTCCGCCCATTATGGCAAGTACGCTGCCCTTCTGGACGGTCAAATTGATCCCGTCCAGAACAACGCGTCCGTCGAAGCTCTTGACCAGGTTTTTTACTTCGATCAGCGGTTCCGCCACGCTGTTAAGACCTATCTACCCACCTTAGAGGAAAAGATAAAAAATGGCCGTGAAGAGGCAATCGGCAAGGATGATGCTGATCAGCGAAGTCACGACTGAAATCATTGTGGACCTGCCCACACCCTCGGCCCCGCCCCTCACCACGAAAGCCATGTAACAGCCGACCATCGCGATTATTATGGCAAAAACGAAACTTTTAATCAGCCCGCTGAGTATATCCTTCATCAGCAGGGCATCCACCGTATTCTGAATATACGCTGCCGAACGAATCCCGATTGCTCCGGTCCCCACGACATAACCGCCGATCATGCCGATCAGGTCGGCGAGGACCGTCAGGCACGGAAGCATTACGATCATAGCTATAAATCGGGGAACAACCAGGTAAGCAATAGGAGAAATTGCCATGACTTCAAGGGCGAGGATTTCCTCGGTAACGAGCATGGTGCCCAACTCGGCCGTGAAAGCCGCGCTCACGCGCCCGGCAAGAACGATTGCCGTAAGCAGGGGAGCCATCTCCCGGGTCAGTGCGACGCTTGCGAGACTCGCCGCATAGGTGACGGCACCGAACTTTTCGAGCTGGTATGCTGTCTGGAGGACGAGAATAATTCCGATGACAAAGGAAACGAGAAACACGATGGGGATGGACTTTACGCCCACCTCATCCATCTGGGCGATTGCGGCCCGCATCCTCAGGGGTTTTCCCTGGAAGGGCTTCACCACTGCCCATTTCAACGTCTCCTTGAAGAAATAGGAAATGCTTGTGATATGCCTCAGGAAAAAGACTAACTTGCTTTCCGACCGGGCAGCGGCCTCGCTCACCTGCTTTATTCTCCCCCAAGCAGCCGGTTGACGTCGGGTACCATCTCGAAGACGCTCTTCAGGTATGCCAGCTCGAAAATCGATTCGACCGTTGGCCCCGCGCCCGCCAGCGAAAAACGGATATTCCCCTTTCGAGAGAGCTGGAGCGCCTCCACGAAAGTGGCAATTCCGGAACTGTCTATATAGGGAACCTCGGAGAGGTCTACGATGATGTGGGACACCTTCTTGCGAAAAACCGGCAAGAGCGAGTTCCTGACCTGGGGAGAGGAACTCATATCGAGATCGCCGTTAAGGGCGATGACGTATACTCCGGGTTTCTTTTCGTTTACCTGTATATTCAACTTTGAGAAGCCTCCTGTCCGGACCTGAATTTGATCATGCGCAGCAAGGTGCCGCCATCCGGCGGCGTCTCGTATTGGAGAAGGTCCACGGCCGATCTGATGAAGTGAATACCGAGTCCCCCGGGACGTACCTCATCGAGTTTCCTGGGCTGAAAAGTGGCCGGATCGGCCGCCTTCCCAAAATCCCGTATCCGGATCTCCAGTTGGTCCCGCTTGAGGAGAAACGTCAGGACGATCCTCCCCTCGGAGCTGTTTCCGTATGCATACCGAATTACATTCGTGCACGCCTCGTCCACTGCAAGAACGAGCTTGTTCCGTTCTTCGGGATTGAAGCCCAGCTTCTCGGAGATTTTCCCGACCAGGGCCCGCACCATGAAAAGCGAAGCGGGGTCCGCCGGAATGTCCAGAGTTACGGGGCTCTTTAGTTCCGAAAAGGGCAATTATCACTCCTCGGCACCCACCAGCACGATGGTGGTATCATCGGCCTGAGGGCATTCGCCGACAAATTTTCCAAGAGAGGTCGTGAGACGGGATCGGACGGATTCCACATCCGAACCTCCGGACCTCAGGGTCTCTTCGAGCCTGTCCCACCCGTACCGGTCGCCGCTTTCGTCCTTTGCCTCGACAAGCCCATCGGTAAATAACAGGATGCAATTGCCCGGATCAAGCACAATCCTGTCAGAGCGATATTCCAGGCCGGGCAGGATTCCCAGGGGCGGCCCACCCACCCCGCGCAGGGTTGCGTATTTGTTCTCGCGTCTGTTCCAGATGACGGGCGGAAGGTGCCCGGCATTGATATAGACCAGTTCGTTTGTGACTCGGTCGAGCACGATATAGAGCAGCGTTACGAACATCCCGCGGCAGCTCTGGGTGCAGACTTTCTCCCCTATCCGCCGCATCACGACTTCCGGGTCCTCTCCGCGAACAGCAAGCAGGTGAAAGTCGGTGGTGAACCTGGCCATGAAGAGCGCCGAAGCAACTCCCTTGCCGGAGACGTCGCCAATGAGAATACCGATTCGGTTCTCATCCAGCGGAATGAAATCGTAGAAATCGCCTCCGACTTCCAGCGCAGCCTGATAATCGGCACAGAAACGAAATCCCTTTAACTTCGGCATCTCCTGGGGAAGGAAGCTCAACTGGATACTGGATGCAAAGGCAAGATCCTGCTCGATTTGTTGCCTGCGAAGTATCTGATTGTGCAGGCGCGCGTTCTCGACCGCAATCGCGGCGTTGGCGCAAAGAAGGCTGAGCGTCTCCTCATCTTCGGCGTCGAAGCTGGTGCCGTCGAGCTTGTTTATTACCTGGGAGACGCCGATCACGCGGTCCTTGATTTTGAGCGGTACGCACAGGATGGAATGCGTTCGATAGCCGGTCAGCCGATCGACTTCCTGATTGAAGCGGGGATCTTCATAGGCGTCCTTGATGAGGAGCGGCTGGCCCGTCTCGAAAACGGCCCCGGCAATCCCCTGCCCTTTTTTGATCCGAAACCCGCCCTGGAGTTTATTGGCCACCGGCCCCTGGGCCACCTCGAAGACCAGTTCGTCGCTCTTTTCGTCCACGAGCATGAGGCTGCACGCGTCGGCATCGAGAATCGACCGGGAGGTGGTCATGATATTCTGGAGCACTTCCTCGAGCTTGAGGCTGGAATTGATCAAACTCGAAATCCGGAAGCATTCCTTGAGGTTCTCCAGGCGCTCGCGCAATTTCTCGACTACGAACCGGCCGGAATGACCCTTTTCGTCGGAAAGGTCAGACGTGGAGGTCTGGATTTTCTGAGTATCCATACTGTTGAGCTTGCAATACCGAAGATGTTTTCATCAAAATTGTTCGAGGACGATATGCCTCGCGAATTCCGGAGCCATTATGAACGCTTATCCTGAAGGTGTCAATTGATCTTGCGCGGGGTCGGTCGGATCGGGAACGTTTGCCGTCTTCTTTTAGCACGCAAAGGCGCGCAGGAGGTCGCTGAACGGTGGGGGGGAGGTGGAACGGGACTCTATGTTCTTTTTCCATAATGGCCTCGCGGCAAGGGCCTATGGATTACAGGCTTCCAGTGCCCGAACGGATGCCTTAAGTTATCTTTGAATGGGTTTGAAATAAGGCGCTCAAGACAGCATAATGCCAAAAACATCGGGAAGTTTCGTCTTTGAAGGAGGCTCAAATGGCCAAAGAAAAATCCTGCAAATTTGCTGGTTTTGAATATGTTCACGGTTCGAACATTTGCCAATCGGGAAAATGTGTGAAATGCAATGATGGTGTCTGGAAATACACGGGTCAGGACTGTCCTTGCGAGTAGCAACTTTAGACGGATCTCGTCAGGGGCGTGCCTGACCGCCCACTAAGACTTCTTCACAGATCCCTTTCCCGGGCACGTGGGAGTATGCCGCTACCTCCTGAACAGTAAACGCTGGTGAATGACTGATTTTTTCATTCTTGATATTACTTTCCTCGTACAAATCCAGTAACTTCCGATTTCCGGCTTCCTCCGATTATTCCTGAGAATCTCTTTATAAGTCAGGCAAATGAAAGGACAGATTTGCAGTGCCTAATAATAAATGAACAAACAAATAGTTCAAGAGTTCTACTAAGGAAGTATTCAACCAACACCATTTGGCGCTTGTGGATGATTGCCTTTTCGGAACCGATCTTTCGAAGATTTGCTTGAAGTTGAATTAAATACTGTTTTCTAACGTGCAGTAAGCGAGCTTCAAGAAAAAGATAATGTATCGTGCTTAGATTTTTTGAAGAATGACTAGAACGAAGGAGGAAACAATGGCAGCAAAGAGCCTGTATTTCCGGGCGAGTTTGGTATTGATTCTCGTTTTGGGAGTGGTTTTCGGCTTTTCACATACAGCCGGATCGTATCAATCCCCGAGCGTCTGGCAGTCGGTACAGGCCACCGGGGCGCAGCAAGGTGCACCTGGCGGCTTTGACCAGGCATCGATGCATGTTGAACAGGGCAATTCCGAGTTTACAAAGGGAAATTATGAAGCAGCTATTCGCCACTACGACGAGGCGCTCAAAATAGATCCCAACAATGTGAATGCGTACAATAATCGGGGAGTTTCATACTCGAGGCTCGGAGAAAACGATCGAGCCATCTCCGATTTCACGAAGGCCTTACAGCTAAATCCAAGGTTCGCCACGGCGTACAATAATCGTTCACTGGCCTACCTTCGCGCCCAAGAGTACTCACGAGCCTGTGCCGACCTCAAGCAGTACTCTCAACTGGGTGGTAAACCTTCGTCCGAGTATGCCAGAGAATTGGAAAGCAAGCCGGGAGGCGTGTGCTAACCCGGTTTTCGAACAGAAGCAGGAGCCTGGGCCAATGCATGATGATCCTGTTCCAGGTCCTGCTTTTGTGCTGGAAAAAGACAAGTCATTGTCGCGTTTACGATCGGCAGCAGCAAAAAATTCATTATTCAAAACAGGAGACAAAATGGAGCGACTCAGCGTTGTCGCGGGGCGATCGAATCCGGCCCTGGCAAAAGCAATCGCTGCGGCGTTGGGTGTTCGGCTTACACCCTGCACTGTGGAGGATTTTCCCGATGGAGAACTCCAGGTGGAGGTCCATGATGAAATAAGGGGACAAGACGTTTACCTGATTCAATCTACCAGCCCGCCGGTATCGAATCACCTGTTGGAACTCCTTCTGCTCGCCGATGCCTGTCAAAGGGGTGGAGCCGGCCACCTGACTGCGGTAATGCCATATTTCGGCTATGCGCGCCAGGACAGACGCGTGCGGGGCACGGAGCCGGTCGGTGCACGGGTCATCGCAGATCTTTTATGCACGAGGCTTGAACGTATTGTGACCATCGATCTCCATAATCCCGCAATCGAAGGGTTCTTCTCCGCTCGTATTGAACATCTCACAGCTGTTCCGTTACTGGCGGAAGCGCTTAGCGGATCGCTATTTCAAAACAGCATCATTGTAGCTCCCGATCTGGGGGCGGTGAAACTTGCTCAGAAATACGCAGACTCTCTAAACTTGCCGGTTACTTATGTACAAAAGGTTCGTACCAGCGGCACGGAAGTGAGCGTCCGAAGCATTGTGGGAGATGTTTGCGGCCGTTCGCCGATTATCATCGATGATATGATCAGTACCGGCAGCACAATGGTTTCCGCCATAGAATCGCTCCTCGCCCAGGGCTCCCTGCCGGAAATCACCATAGCTGCAAGCCATGCCCTCCTGGTTGGCAACGCCTCTGAGCGTCTCTCTTCCATCGGTTTGGTAAGAATGATCGTAACCGATTCAGTCAGCCGCCCCGATGAGGTTTCATTACCGATGCACATCGTCAGTGTCGCGGGATTGCTTGCCGATACGATTAAGCGACTGCATGAAGTCTGTATTTAAGGAAATAGGTTCTCTTCAGTCGGATGACTGTTCCTTCAGTATTTTGTTGTGAACAGTCTTTTAATCACTGATTTCTCCATATGTTCTTTGGGTTTGCAACTATGATTCTGTCCGCCAACCAACCTTATTTTGCACCTTTCCCAGGTTTTCTATACAAAGCCTATGTTTCCGACATTCTGGTCATTCTGGATAACGTACAGTTTCCTCGCAGGACTACCTGGATCACCAGAAATCGCTTCAAAAGCAGCCAGGGAACATTATGGATGACCGTCCCTGTCTGGAAGAAAGGCCTCGGGCTGCAAAAAATCAGTGACGTGAGGATATGCTATGATTTCCGCTGGACAAGGAAACATCTCGAGAGCCTGAAAGTTGCATACGCCAACGCACCTTACTTCGAGGATCATCTGCCGTTCCTGGAAGAGGTTTTTTCATCGCAGATCGAAAAGCTTACAGAACTCAACTTGAAGATCATAAGATATATTCTGAATGTGCTTCAGATCCGGACGGAACTCATTTTACTTTCCGAATTAGGCGTGGAGGAAAGAGGGAATCTTCTTCCCGTGGCAATATGCAGAAAGATGGGAATTGTTAATTTCATGGCTCAGTACTCGGCGCGGAAATATCTTGATGCGGACCTTTTCCGTGAAGCGGGCATCCGGCTCGAATACTTCAAGCGGAGGGCTCCTGTTTATCCCCAGCTCTGGGGAGACTTTATCTCGGACCTCTCGGTCTTCGATCTTATCTTCAACTGTGGACCCAAAGCGCGTGACATACTAATCAGGAATCATACGAATGACTGAAAACCGGCAGGCAGACAAAGTCATAGTCACAGCGCGGACGCTTTATGGGGCGAGAAGAACGATCTCGGCACTCAGGAAAGCGGTTCCCAATGCACACGTTCACACTACCGGTTTCAGGGGTATCCTGGTTCTGGAAGCGGAAGGCAACCCCCTGGAACTTGCATGCAGGATTACCAGAGAGTGTGCCGACAGCATAGGAAGAGCCGTTGCCGTTTTGGCGAAAGTCACGACCCGATTTGAGCCCGTTCGCGACGCCGCTGTGAAAACAGGGGTGGACCACATACATGAGGATGAGTCTTTTTGCTTCAGGCTTAACAAGCGAGGAAGTCACGAACTGGAGAAAGACACTCCGGTTATCGAGTATGAGATCGGCGGAGCAATTTGGGTGGCGCTTCATGCAAAATATGGAAAACGTCCACCCGTTAACCTCAAAGATCCCGATGTGACTGTCATTGCGGAAGTGTTGGGGGAGGATACTGTGGTTGGAGTCATGAGAAAAGATTGGCGGACCGCCAGTTAGCGCGCTTCGGAGTTCCCCCCACGTTCAGGCAGCTCTCTCATATTCTCCGGCAGTTGTGAGGGGCTGTTGCTTTCAAGTTTGATATTTAATTTCCCTGCCGAGGTAGAAGAGGTTACCCCCCGATCGGGCACTTGCACCAGATTTCGGCCCTCTTGGGCCGATCGCTAGGCGCTTGCTGTGCCTGCCCCGGTGCCTTTGCTGGGCGCCACAGCAAGCGCCAAGTAAGCCGCAGAGCGGCGCAGGGGGTGTGGGGGCCACCGGTCCCCACGCTATTTGGATCCTTCAACGCAACTCCGTATTAAAACGGGGTGGCCCGGATTCTCGAATCGGAGCGCGAAGCGCAGGAGTTCGGATGGAATGAAAATGACCAGGGGAGGATCAGAGCATGCAATGATGGCGAAACGGAGCGAAACCCGCCGCCATTATTTCGGAAGGGTTGAAGGGTGGGTACCCATCGAAGCATATCCACCCTTTTTGCGGGCTTGCGGGCCTCGGGAATTTACACTTTTGTCCTCCCCCACCCGGGGGAGGACATTTCGCCTGACTCGTGTCTAGTAGTTCTCTTCAAGCAAAGTGATCACATCTTTTTCCGTCACCGGCCTCGGGTTGTTGCTGATCAACCGGGCGGCGCCGACGGTCGCCGTTGCGAGCGCGGGGAAGATGTCCCTCGGTACGTTGTATGAGCTGAGTTTTGTGGAAATCTTCAGGTCGTCGAGCAAGGACTGGACGATTTTTACAGATTCCTTTGCAGCATCCTCGACACTCATTCCGGTCGTATCCGCGCCCATCGCGCGGGCAATGTTTGCGAACTTCGCCGGGTTTCCCACCATATTGAAGCCCATTACCATGGGCAGCAGGAAAGCCGTCAGCAACCCGTGCGGGAGATGGAACCTGCCGCCGATTGCCAGTGCCATCGCATGGTCGAGCCCGTTCTGGGTGTTGGAAAATGCCATTCCGGCAATGCAGCTTGCGCAAAGCATATTCGTCCTGGCTGTCTGGTCCTTGCCGTTGTTGTATGCGGTACGCAGATTGGCCCCGATCAGCCGGATGGCGTCGATGTTCAAGGCATCCGTAAACTGGGTGGCGCGAATGCCGACGTAGGACTCGATCGCATGAACCAGGGCGTCCATACCGGTCATTGCCGTCACGTGCGGAGGAAGGCCGGTCGTGAGTTCGGGATCCAGCAGGACCGAGCGCGCATAGAGGTACTGGCTTACGATGCCTTTTTTCACCTGGTTCTTCGTGTCGGAGAGAACGCAGATGGAGGTCATCTCGCTTCCGGTACCGGCTGTGGTCGGAATGAGGATATGCGGAATACCGGGTTTTTCGATCAGTTCCATGCCGACGTAACGCTCGAAGGGACCGGCGTTGACCATCATCGCCGCCGTGAGCTTGGCTATGTCGAGGCTGCTCCCGCCGCCGATTCCGATCACCAGGTCGGGTCCGAATTCCTTCCCGCAGGCAATGCTCGCCTCAGCGCTGTCGAAGGCCGGGTCGCTCTGGACTTCGGCAAACGCTTTCGACTGCAATCCCGCCCCGCTCAGAACGGCTGCCGCCTTGTCGAGAATTCCGACTGCCTTGATCCCGGGGTCGCTCACGATGAGCACCTTCTTGACATTCTTGCCAAGACGCCCGATTTCATCAGGTAAAGACCCAAGAGAACCCCAGCCGTGGACAATCCTCGAAACGGTGTTGAACGCAAAAATCGACATTATTCCCTCCTGCTTTCTCTATTCCTGTTTGCCGATTGATTCGGAGTTTGGTGCGTTTTGCCTATTCTCCAAGCCGGAGAACCCTGGTTGCATTGCCGTACATTACCTTCTCCCGCACTTCGGGGGTGAAGTCCAGCCCTTCGTAGTTCTTCAGGGCGTCCCGAAAATCCTGGAAAGGATGAGCGCTCGCGTAGAGAATCTTATCGGAAATCAGGTTCCCCGCCGCTTTGAAATAGGCTTCCGCCATGGGGAAAAATTCATATTCGGAAAGGTCCAGGTACACATTCGCATTTCGCTGGGCGACAAAAATGGCCTCATTTACCCAAGGATAACCGCCGTGGCTGATTACGATCTTGAGTTCCGGAAAGTCCCTGGCGACGAAATCGATGTACCGGGGCGCAACATGGTCGATCACGGCATTCGGGACAAGCGTTGCCGGACCGGTTGTAATCACGAGGGGGATATCCAGCTCGCAGCATTTCGAGTAAGTCGGATAGTACCTTGCGTCATTGGCATACATCTGAGCCAGATAAGGATCGATTGCCGCCCCCCGGAATCCTCTCCGTTCGACTGCACTCTGCAGGTCACGAATCACCGCCATGCGCTTGTGCGGGTCCACTCCGTAGAACCCGATGAACTTGTCGGGATACGCGCTAAAAAACTCATAGACGCTTTCATTATTCGACTTGCCGCCGTAGGTCATCTCGCAGTCGCGTCCCGTGATTACGGCCTTTACCACTCCGTGACGGTCAAGATCTGCCACGATCTGGTCCATGCTCTGCGGCTTCATTTTCGAAAAATCTATTGCCGAACACAATCCCTTGAACATCTTGCTCTCGGCTATTCCCGTAAGGGTTTCCGCCGTGTTTGGCCTGAAGCGAAAATCTATTACCTTCATGCGACTCTCTTTCATTCCGTTTCGCAGACTGTTTGCATCGGCTCGGAAGCATTCCCGCATCCGCATGCCTGCTGTTGATTTTCCATACTCGCCTGCTTCAACTGTTGAAGCGTTTTCATACATTCGCTGTCTAGTGCGGCATCCGCCAGCTCATATTCGCGGCCGAGATAGCCGTACTTGGGCTGCCCGAACCGGTGAAAGGCGAGCAGTTCGTATTCCGTGCTCGGCTTGTCCTTGATGAAATCGATAATGGCGGCGATTTCTTCTTCCGTATCGTTGAATCCGGGGATAACGGGCGTTCGGACCAGCTTTGGAAGATTGGGGAATTCTTGGCAGAGCCGGGTAAAGTTCTCCAGAATCCGTTCGTTGGACACCCCTGTAAACTTCTGGTGTTTCACCGGGTCCATATGCTTGATGTCGAACATGATATTGTCGAGGTACCGGCAGGCCTCTTCGAGGTCCTTCCATTCGGCGAACCCGCAAGTTTCCATGGAGGTATTGATCCTGCGCCGCCTGGCTTCCTTGAGCAGTTCAATGGCAAACCCGGCCTGTGCCAGAGGCTCGCCCCCGCTCAGCGTCATTCCGCCGCCTGATCTTCCGTAAAAGGCTTCGTCGGCCTCAACCGTCGCGATTACTTCCTCCACGGTCATCAGCTTTCCGAATACCGTGAGCGCCTGCGCAGGGCACACATCCGCGCATGCAAAACACTTCTGGCAGGAAGCCCGGTCTATGCGCACCAGACCGTTTTCGTCCTCAGATAGTGCCCGGCCCGGGCATCCTTCGATGCACAGTCCGCATTCCTTTGTCCCAATGCATTTGCCGGGATTATAGGCCAATTCGGGCTCAAGCCGCTGGGACTCAGGGTTGCTGCACCACGCGCAGTGCAGCGGACATCCCTTGAGGAATACCAGTGTCCTGATCCCGGGACCGTCGTGTACCGAGTAGTGCTGGATATTGAATACAAATCCGTAAGGACTCGAAAGCCGCTTTTCCTGGGTCACGTTGAAAAACTCCTGCGCCCCTGCGAAGGGCCGAAAAAAATATCGGTGAGGGAGTCTTCCTCCCCCACCGCCGATTTATCCGATCGGTCAGAACGTGGAATGTTCCGTCCTTGCGATAATATCATTTTGCAGGTCGGGCGAAAGGTCCACGAAGTAGGCACTGTAGCCTGCGACCCTGACGAGGAGCCCGCGGTATTTCTCGGGCTCGCGCTGGGCGGCAAGCAGGGTTTCCTTGTTTATGATGTTGAACTGGACGTGCCAGAGTTTGAGATCGCACCAGGTCCGGATAAAGGAAACCAGCTTGCGGGTCCCTTCGTCGCCGGCAACGCACTTCGGCGAAAGCTTGATGTTGAGCAGGCGGGAAGCCCTTTCGCGGTAATCCCTGTTTTTCGATCCGAAGTTGGAGAGCAGTACCGCGGTCGGCCCGTTCACGTCGGCGCCGTGGGATGCGGAGGAACCGTCGGCCAGAGGCGTCCACGCTTTGCGGCCGTTCGGGGTCGCGCTCACGACTTTACCGAAAGGCACGTGCGAGGTGAAGGGGACGTAGCGCAGGTCGAGGTGTACTCCGACTTCCTTTGAATAAGCCTTCGTATATTCCAGGCAGGTCCTGTCGATCATCTTTGCGATGCTGTCCGCATACGGGTCGTTGTTGCCGTAGCACGGAGCATGCATCAGCATCTGGCGCATCGCTTCCTTGCCTTCGAAGTTACAGGCCACAGCTTCCAGCACCTGGTCCATCGTAAGCTTTTTCTCTTCGAAGACCAGTTTCTTGATTGCCGCCAGCGAATCGATGACCGTGCCGTAGCCGATGCATTCGAAGTAACCCAGGTCGATGCCGCCCTCGATCTTCGGCTGATGCAGGTCCACCATGTTCTTCATGCAGAGGTCGTGCAGCACCGATCCGAGCGGAGTGGCAAAATGCTTTGCACGCAGGGCGATAATGATCTGTTCCTGAATGAAGGCGTGCTTCAGGAAATTGGTCTGCTGGGCATGGTATGCGTTCCAGAACTCGTCCCAGGTCTTGAAGTTCCGCGGATCTCCGGTTTCGAGGCCGATCTTCTCGTCGCCGTAGATTTTCATGCTGCCGTTGTAAAGAACCATTTCGAGCGCGGCGGCGAAGTTGATGTACGCGCATCCACTCGTGAAGGTATCAAGATTGGGCATCCGGGCTTCCGTACAACCGGAGACGGCGTAGTCGTGAATATCCTCGAAAGACACACCCTTGGAGAGGTGGAGCGGGATGACTTCCTCATCGTTGATGAGCTTCGGGAACCCGGATCCCTCCTTGATCGTTTCGGCAACTTCCCAAAGGTACCTCTCCGGCGCACGAGAATGAATGCGGGCGGCAAGGTCCGGATAATTCAGGGGGAAATCCCGCTTCGAACGGAGAAAGATGTAGGTCAGGTCGTTTGTGGCATCCCGCCCGTCCCTGGTCTGGCCGCCGACGGTCACAGCTTCCCAGTGTGCGTATCCTTCGTTGATTGCACCGCCGGTCGGCGAGATATACAGGTCAATAAACTGAGCCATGGCTACCCACATGCATTCGATGAGTTCCGTGGCCTTCTCTTCAGTCATGCGACCTTCGTCTACATCCTTGCGGTAATAGGGATAGAGGTACTGGTCCATGCGGCCGTTGGAGATGATCGTCCCGGTTTTCTGTTCGATGCGGGAGAACATCTGTGTAAACCACTGTGACTGCACGGCCTCATGAAAGTTGCGGGCAGGATTTTCGGGCACCCAGGCGCAATTGGACGCGATGGTTTCGAGTTCCTGCTTGCGAACGGGATCTTTTTCCAGTTTGGCCAGGGTGGCGGCGAGTTCGGCATGCCGTTTCGCCCAAATGATGATGGCGTCGCAAACCGTGATCATCGCTTCGAGGAACGGACGGTTCTTGACGTTGTCCGTGGGGTTCAGCGGATCGAGAGCGTTCAGCTTTTCGACTGCTTCTTCACGGATGCCCTTGAAACCGCGTTTGAGTACTTTTTCGAAGTCATGCACCCACTGCAGAGCGGAACGGAAGGAGGCGGTTTCATTGACAATGTAACGCGACCGCAAGGTGTCGCTGGGGTCGTATGTCAGCTTGAGTGTTTCCTCGGGCAGACTGATCGCGAGGGCTTCATGGAAAGTCTTGCCCTTCCAGTAAGGAGCGATCTCCTCGACTGCAATCCTGGCATCTTCCTGCGAAATATTGAAGGGGGATTCGACCCTGTTTGGCAGGTCTTTTACGGCGAGGTCGAGGAAATCCCCATCCAGTTCCGGATAGAGAATTCCGTATCGTCCTTTGCAGCCCGAACGCCCGGCCAGCAGGTTGTCTTCGTCTATATAGACGGTGATGTTTTCGGCAATATGCTTGAGGGCCTTGGCCCAGCGCAGAACCAGGGGTTGTCCTTCCGTCTTCTTGAAGGACTCGGTAAAATACTTGGCCCGTTCCATGTCGATAACGGGTCTCTGCCCCTTGAAGGAATCCAGGATTTTGAATATTCGCTCGCGCCCGCTTTTGTCCGCAACTCCGTTGATTTCATCCTGTACCCGTTGCTCGTGCGGAGACAAAACTTCACAACACTCGTACATGGCTCACTCCTCGCTTCATTCATTCCCATTTTCGACATTGGCACGCGCCGCTTTTAGCAGACTTCAGCGCTGTTTTAAACTCGGTCGAAATCCTCATACAGCAACGATGATGCCAGAAAGCCCGTTGTCGTGCTGTGACGGGGCAAATCGGGGCGAGACCGCAAGAACGTTTCTTGCGATTGCATGCAAGTACTTAATTTCAGAGCATATACAGCTCCTGCAAAACTGCGTTGCAATCCATGACCTGGAGCAATTTCTACAGGTGACGGGCACGAAAACCCTTTTTCACGGCCAAAGGACGAGGGATGTGTTGCAAAATTGCGACTCTATGGAATGGTGATCACTCACGCATATTTTTCTAAGGCAACCTTGGTGGAGCTTAGCCGTGTAGGGTGGGGGAGCGGAGCGCGACGGCCTTAACGTGCCCACCGTCCTGCATTCCCGAAGGAGGTGGAAACGATTTTTTGTGCTTATAATGGCCAAGGCTTCAGTGCGGCAAACGTTGATAGCCGCTGGTTCCCAAGCTCCGGCTTGGGAACCCCGCCCTCACCCCTGCCACTATTTTCAGGGAAGGCGAGTCCGTTGCAATTCTGCACCGGCAAGTCGCATATATGCAACAAAACACTACTCTGATATTTCAGTGCATGGAAAAATGAACTTGCGAAAAACCGCCGCGAACCGTCTACACTGCAGCGGATTTTATACCATTGGAAGATTTGTTTCCATTCCAACAGGTTCATTCCTCGATAATCAAGGATTTTCCGGGATGGACCTTTCCAATGAGACCGGCTGCCAACTGCCTGTCACAGGGTCCGAAATCATCGCTGCCGCCCCTGATGCACATCGTTCCGTCCGCGCCGCAGGAAACCCCTGCGCCCCCAAGTTCGCGAACCCGGGTCCTGTGCAATCCCAGATCCATGATCTCCATTTCAGTGTTTTTGAGAATATCCCGGTGATGGAGGTCGTTGGACCTCAGGCAGACCACCGGCTCTATGACCCCGCCGCCAATAGAGACGAGAAGGATCTTCCCGTCGTAGTTGTCGGGGAGGATCACCGGCGGAATAAGGGCATTCGGGTCAAACCGGCTTTCGCAGAAAAGGCTGAACCTCTCCGTCCGCAATCGGACTTGTCGGATGGATTGGAAGTCATTGTTCGCTACTGCCTCGCGGAGGCTGGTTTGGAAATGGCCCGAAATATGATCGATGTCTGCCTTGCTGAGGGTCGTCCCTAATGCACTCAAGAGTTCCACAGCATCCTCGAATTGTCCGGATCTAAACAGATCGAGTATCCTCACCATTTCAATCCGTCCTTTTCGGACCAGGGTTCCGGGCATTTTACGACGGAACCCCCAATCCCGTCATGCGCAGTGCTTTTGAGCCGGGATCCAGCGGAGCCGCCACAACCCAGGATGGGGTTTGAACGAGGCTGAAACTTCGATTAGGAAGTGCAGCAGCGACGGTAGGGTGGGCACCCCCGCTATTGGGGGTGCCCACCACCCGGCCATCCCGATGAACCATGGTCCAAGGGGACGGACGGTGGGCACGTGAAGCTTGTGCCCACCCTACGCCGCTTACCGTCTACTCAATTGAAGTTTCATAAGAAAGTTCTTAAGGTCTTGAATTCACAATTAATCCGCCTTGGAAGCCTGGATTCCGATGTGAACTTGTCCTGATCGAAGAGAAGGGTCGGAATGACGAAGCCGGGCTCTGCAAGTCATTCGAAGCTGCCGCAATCATTTTGAGGTGTAGGATGGGTGACAACCCATCGCTTTCCGGAACGCCCCGGAATGATTGGCCGGAGAGGCACAAATCGACGCCTGGAACACGGGAAAGTCGCCATACGGAAAAAGAAGTCGTATTTGACAATCCTTGAGTTTTCCGGCGGTCGAGAGGGGATCGAGCCTCAAAGAACGATGGGTTCCCGCTCCGCTCCCACCCATCCTGACGGCCCTTTCCGGTTGGTGCCCGTCTCTCACCAGGGGCGTGGCGCCGCAGGCCCTTAAGTTGCCTGCACTCCGGTCCGGGATGCCGCATCACCTCCCGCGCTCGATTTCACCCAGGCTCTCCTCAATAATATCCAGCGCCCTGTCCATCTCCTCGATTGTGATGGTAAGAGCGGGCGTCAGCGTGAGAATGTTGCCCATTGTCAGCTTGAAACTAAGCCCCCTGCTCAGGCAGGCATACATCATCGCCTCGGCCTCGTCCGTTGCGCGCTCGCGGGTCTGTCTGTCCCTGACAAGTTCCATACCCATCAGCAACCCCAGGCCTCGGACGTCCCCGATCAGTGCATGCCGCTCCATCATCTCCTTCATGCGGCGGAGCGCATGCGCACCGACCTCTGCCGCATGGGCGGCGAGCCCCTCGGATTCGATATATTCTATCGTTGCAAGCGCGGCTGCGCAGGCGACCGGACTCTTTTCGTGGGTGTAATGCCCCAGGGCGATATGCCCGGCGACGTCAAGGTCTTCCCGAGCCAGCAGGGCGGCAAGGGGAAAGATCCCGCCCCCGAGCCCCTTCCCTATCACCAGCATGTCCGGTACGACGTCGAAGTTTTCGCAGGTGAACATCTTCCCGGTACGGCCGAGTGCGTGCGGAATTTCATCGAAGATCAGCAGCGCACCATGTTTGTCGCACGCCCGTCGGACGGCTTTCCAGTACTCGGGCTTGGGAATGTACGGCGTGCTGCGGACCGGCTCCGCTATCACAGCCGCAATGTCGCCCTCTTTTTCAAGCATGTATTCGATATAGTTCGCGCAAACGAGATCGCACCCGCCCCGACCGCTGCATCCGAATATGCACCGGTATTCGTCGGGCGGAGGAGCGTGTTCGGTTCCAGGGAGCAACGGACCGATATTCTGCCGGAAGACGGACTCACCGCCGATCGAAATCGCGTCAAGCGAAGCCCCATGGAAGGAATCCCACATCGATATTGTTTTGTGCCGTCCGGTGGCAAGGCGCGCAAGTTTCAGGGCCATGCCGATTGCGCTTGTGCCGCCGGGCGTCAGGAGCACCTTGTTCAGATTGCCGGGAGCAAGCCCGGTGAGTTTCTTTGCCAAGTCCACGGCGACCCGGTTCGTGTAGCGTCTCGTACAAAAGGAAAGCGTGTCCAACTGCTCTTTTACGGCGGCTATTACCGAGGGGTTTGCAAAACCGACCTGGTGGACGTTGTTCCCATGGAAATCCATATACCTCCGCCCCTGGAGGTCTTCGATGTAAATGCCCCCGCAGGACCGCATCGCGTTGAGGCACGGGGTCGAAAGCGACTGGTGAAGGAAATAGCGGGCATCTTCTTCGAGCAGGGCACGGGTGTTGTCGTCCAGATTGGATCGCTGCCATTCCGTTCGTCTATCGGAAATATTGACGTCGCCTTCCGACTTGTGCTGCACGGCCATAAGATTATCCTTTCGCCCTGTTAAGAATGCCACGAAGATCCGGAACCGTCGATCGACCTCGCATCGGCCCTCCTGAATCTGCCAATCCCTATAATTTTCGACTGCCTACAGACATGTTTGAAGTTGATAGGAGACTAAAAATTGGTCTAATATAAGTCAAGGTAATTAATTTCAAGATTTCGAGGACGAAAGGTTATATTGTGAATATCAACCTGCTGAGAATATTCTATTACGCCGCAAAGCTCGGCAGCATCAGCGCAGCCGCCGAGGCCCTCTTCGTGACCCAGCCCGCCGTGTCCAAAGGACTGCAGAGACTGCAGGAACACTACGAAATCAAGTTCATAAACCTTTTCGGCAGGAAGATTTCCCTGACCGACGCGGGAGAGGTCCTCTACGGGATTGCGGAAAAGATATTCGAAATAGAAAAGCAGGCGGAAGAAATAATCCACGATTTCCAGGAACGCAAACGGGGAAACATCCGTATCCTTTCAAGTGAGAGTTTCGGCGCCTATTATCTGCCGTTCATCATCATTCCGTTCAGGAACGAAAATCCCCAAGTTCACGTAAACGCGAACATACTCCCGACCGAACTGGTCTGTGAAGGTACTGCCGCGTTGAACTGCGACATCGGGTTTATCTCTTACTATGTCGAACACCCGAAACTGATCATACGCGAAATCTTGGAAGACAGGATGGTTGTGATCGTCCCGACCGGGCATCCGCTTGCGGAAAAGGAAACGATCGAACCGCTGGACCTGGAAGGGCAGTCGGTAATCATGCACGAAAAGGGATCGGCTCCGCAGAGGATCGTCGAGGACCTGATCCAGAAATATCACCTTTCGATTCACACCCCTCTGGAACTGTCGAGCAATGAGGGAATAAAGCGGGCGGTTGCTGGTGGATTAGGGATATCGATTATCTCGCGAAACGTCGCGGGCGAGGAAATCAAGTCGGGACAACTCTCGGCCATACCTTTTTCACTAGGGGAAATGACCCGAAAGTTCTTTATGGTCCACCACAAGGACAAATATTTTTCCGAAGCGCTCCAGAACTTTATCGAGATGGTCTATCAGTGGTCGGACGAATACGCCAAGAGCATTTATTGATCAGCGCAGGTGGGCCTCGGCGCGGTGGAGCGCCAAAACCGTTAATCCGTCGGTTATTTTCCCTTCGTCGATAAATCTCATTAACTCATCCAGTGGATATCGCACGGTTTCGATTATCTCGTCCTGATCGAGGTGCTGCTCCGCAGGGATCAATCCTTTCGCCAGGTAGACGTGAATGAGTTCGTCCGAGTAAGCCGGCATGATATGCACTGCGCCTATCTTGATCATCTCCCCGGCCCTGTAGCCCGTCTCCTCCTCCAACTCCCTTCTCGCGCACTGAAGCGGGGTCTCCCCCAGTTCCATCGTTCCCGACGGGATTTCCAGTATATACCGGCCGATCACATGCCGGTACTGAGAAAGCATCAGAACGGTCCCATCGTCCATGATGGGAACTATCCCCGTGGATCCGGGGTGGCGGATCATGGAATAAACCGCTTTGCGGCCGTTCGGCAGCGTGACCTCCTCGACGTCAAATGTGTACGATTTCCCTTTGAATATTTTGCGGACCGTGTGCACTTGAGATTTTGGACGACTTTCCGCCCTTTCTTTCATGCTTCACCTCACTGCTCGACTATCCAACGCGCAATCTCCGGGTTCGATTCCGGCCGGAAAAGCTCCGGTCCCTTTCCGCATCCGATTACTGGAATCTCCCGCTCATGGAGCGATCCGTGCGACCGGATTTTGACCTCTTCCCGCGATGCCTGCAGGCTTCCGAAGACGCTCTCCCGGTCGGCCAGCACAAAAATATGCCCGATTCGGTCCGGGTGCAGGTTATGTAGACGCGCGGCCTCGCCGCTCAGCATGACCGCTTCGATACCAGGCTCGTCCCTCAGCAGTGAAACGACCTCATCCGTCGCTTCCGGCCTGTCGAGGTAAACGTATGCCGCCCCGCCCATGTTACGATGGTGGACTACATACCGGTCCTTGATTATCGGAATGGCGTTTGCCCCGATCCCTTTTCCGTGCAGGATCCTGTTGAGGTCCAGTGCCATGGTTTTGGCATTCATACCGTGATCCGCCGTAACCGTGATTTCGAAATCTGAAGGAACGTCGAGTATTTCTCCAAGAAGCTCATCCAGGCGGTTGAGGTTCCATTGGGCTTTTTCGTCTTCCGGAGCATAGGTGTGGGTGACATAATCGGTGGTCGTAAGGTACAGCACATCCGGTTTATACTGCCGGAGTACCTCGCGGGCGGCCCTGAAAAGCCAGTGATTTACCTCGATCGTAAACACCCCGGGCGGCGGACCGAGCCGGTCCACCAGCCACTGAGAAGGATTTTCCGCGCACTCGGCTACTTCCGCTCCATCGCAGATCAGGGTCTTGAGCTTATCTTTGGCCGTGAGCACGGCGGAGCGCAGCCCCTTCCTTCCGGCCCGCCGGAATACGGTTTCCGCCAGGAGATATTCCGAGGATTCCATGTAGAATTCCCGACCGCTTGCCGGGTCCAGGAAGTAGTTGGAAGTAATCCCGTGATAAGCGGGGTAACCGGCAGTGACGATGCTGGTGTTGTTCACATTGGTGACGGTAGGCACGACTGCCCTGCCGATTGTCCTGAAACCGCGGGCGGCAATTGCATCCAGGTTCGGCGTGCGGCTCGCAGCCAGATATTCAGGAGCACAGCCGTCCAGGCAAACAATTATCTTTGTGGTCATACAGTATCTGAACTCCCCGAAAGAATACGATCCAAAAGGAGCAGCTGGTCCAGGCTGGTTATCACGGGACACGGCGCTTCGACCTCGGGCCAGGACCGCTTAACGGAGTAGTGTTTGAGCCAGATCGGATCGATCTCGACAGACTGGGCGCCGAGGATGTCGATCCGAAGGTCGTCGCCCACGAAAACAGCCTCTCCGGCGGCCAAACCGAGCTTTTCGAGGCAGATGCGAAAAGGAGCCGGATCGGGCTTGGGCGGGATCCCCGATTCTCCGGCCACGATAACGGCCTGCAGGTAACCGCTCAATTCGGGAAAACCAGCAAAGCGATGCCGGCCGGCCTGCTCCTGCCCCTGCGTATTTGTTATCACAGACAGCATGTACTTGCGAGACAATTGGTCGAGAACGCCGAGCACTTCGGGAAAGAGCGCGGTTTGAGCTTCCACTGTGTCCCAGTACCTGCCCTCGCAATCGGTCAGGAAATCATCGTCGGCCCGAACGCCGAAGTGAAGGCAGATCTTTTCCCACATCGATTTCCTCGAAAAATCCGATCTCCCCTGAAATTCTTTTCGGATCTTTCTGTATTCCGACATGAAATCCGTCCAGGAGGCTACGCCGATGCGTGAGAAAATGTCAATTTCGGCCTCCTTTTCCGCCGTCCGGAAGCCGTCGGCCGAATTAGCAAGCGTCTGCCCGAAGTCGAAGATTATCGCACGCTTCATGCAACATCACCTTCCGATAAGTCCCGTAACCCCGGGACTGGAAAACAAAGAGCATCAACAAGAAAGATTGAGATGGGAATTATGAAACTTCAATTGAGTGGACGGCAAGCGGCGTAGGGTGGGTACAAGCTTCACCGTGCCCACCGTCCGTCGCCTTGGATCGAGGTTTATCGGGATGGCCGGGTGGTCAATGCTGTCGCTTTAATGACTCCGTCCCGGTAGACCGGCGGACAAAAAACACAAATTTGACGGCTGTGCGTATCAGCGCTGGGGTGGCCGTAAAATTGTTTCCGGGTGCGAAGCGCAGAGACTGCGTTAGGGTTGCCCTAAGAGGCACAGCACGTACCGGATACTATCCGGCCTGCCGGGGTGGGGTTCCCAAGGCGGACCTTGGGAACCAGCGGCGTATTTCCTTAAAACAACAACATTGCGATCAAACCTGTGCCCACCCCAATCTCCATCATTTCAGTTCACAGTTTACTGCTCAATGTTCACTTCCTTGCAGCTCACTGCTCACTGAATTAATCTCTTCCCCACTTTTTCAGATAGGTCCCGAAAATTTCTTCTTCCGTGGGAACGTATTCAGGCATTTCCTTAGCTACGTACGTATAGTTCAGGAACTGCTTCCAGTTGATGTTTTCGCTTGTCATGTTACCGGCCCAGCTTCCGCCGCCGAGCGAGTCTGTAGTGGGCAGACCCGAGGTCCAACCGCCGCTGTTTGCATGGCAATGAGGCTGGTTGCAGACGACGCGGCCGACGTTGGCGTACTGCGCCAGTTCCAGGATACGATCGTCCTTCTTGCTGTGAATGGAGACGGAATGGCCCTCGCCCGAGAATTTCAGGATCTTCCGAACGCGCTGGACCATTTCGGAGAAGTCCGTCCACTTCCATACCGTCAGAACAGGGCAGAGTTTTTCTCCGGAGAACCTGTCTTCCGGACCGACTTTCTCGCCAATTACCATGAGAAATTTGGTATCGGGCGGAACGGTAAGCCCGGCCAGCTTCGCGACGTTCAGTGCCGAGGTCGCAACGACGTCACGGTTGAGCACTTTGCCGTCGGGCCACATCATCGTACGAAGTTTTTCCCTCTCCTCCGTGCTGCACATGTAACCGCCTTCGGCTTTCAGGGCCGCGATCATCTGGTCGAAAATTCCTTCGTAGATGGCGACGGCGTTTTCCGAAGAACACGACGCGGAGTTGTTGGCGATCTTGGAGGTTTTGATCTTCCGGGCAGCGATCGGGATATCAACGGTCTCATCAACGATGGAGACGACGTTTCCGGCGCCGACCGAATGCGCAGGTTTGCCGGCAGCATACACGACCTTGTGCAGCGCGGCTCCGCCTGTGGCAACCGCGAAATCGCACGCGGTCATCAGGGCTGAAGTCTTTTCGTTGCTCGTGTTCTTGATGCACTGCAGGAGGTCAACGGGAGCGCCGATTTTCGCCAACGCTTTTCTCCCGTGTTCGATTGTGAGATAGGAAGCGCCCTGGGTACGCGGGTGCGGGGAAACGATCATTGCGTTTCTCGTCTTCAGCGTGCTGAGCGAGAGGCAGCAGATCGTCGATTCCGGATTGGTACAGGGAACGACGTTGGCGATGACGCCGATGGGTTTTGCCAGCTTCAGCAAGCCTTTTTCCGGGATTTCTTCTATCACGCCGCACGTCTTGATGCCGACCTGGTCGCGCAGGGTTCCCAGAGTCTTGCTCCTGATCTTTGCAACCTTGTCTTCGTAAACCCCTATTCCGGACTCATCGACCGCCTGCTTTCCGAGTGCCTTGCGGACGTCTTCCTTCATATACTCCCAGCCAACCGCCAGGACCATTTCGTCGACTTTTTCCTGAGGCCAGAACTCGATTTCCTCGAATGCTTTCCTGGCTCTTTGATACATCTCCTGAATGTTGTCTTCCATGTTTACCCCTTCTCATTTTTCCGCTTACGCGCGGAGAGATGGTTTCGGTTGCATCGAATCCGCGCGGATTATTTCTTCGCCGTGGAAGCGGCCCGCACTGGTATCGTAAAGCCCATATTCCTGAAGGATTCCTTTGCTACGACAAAGAAGTCCTCGATGTCCTTGCTTGTTATCACGCCCAGGTTGCAAAGCCTGAAGGTCTTGAGCCCGAACATCTTGCCGGGATAGATCGTAAACCCGCGTTCGTAGCAGTAATCGTGCAGTTTGAAGAAGTCGAACCTTTCGTCATCCGGTGCTTTCACCGTGACAACAAGGTGCCCCTGGATATTTTCGTCGATGACCTGGTCGAGTCCGATTTCATCGAGCCCTTTGCGGATGGCCTCATTGCACTTCTTCAGCCGTTCCCACCGGGCCTGTTCGCCTTCCTCCCAGTATTCCCTGATTGCCTGCTGAAGCGAATAGATGGTCTGGACGGGAGGAGTGAAATGCATTTCCCCAACCCGCTCGAAGAAGTCGTATTGCATGAAAAGATTGCAGTAATAGGAGCGCTTTGGATAGTTCCTGGAATTCTCGATCTCTTTCCTGTTACCTACCACCCAGGAAACTCCCGTCATGGCCGCAAGGCCCTTCTGGGCGGAAGACATGAGGAAATCGATATTGCTTTCCTCTATATCGATCGGAATCAGGCCATAAGTGGAGATGGTATCGACTACAAAGACGCATCCGTTGTCGTGGGCAAGTTTGCCGATCTCCCGCACCGGATTCAGTATGCCGGTACCGGTCTCGTGGTGGACCGTTGCAACGACGGCTATATCCTTGTCCTCTTCGAGGGCCGCCTTTACGACCTTCAAATCCGGCAGGCCGGTGGACGGGAACTGGAGATCCACGCAGGGGATGCCGTAGTAAGATGCTATTTCGACCATCCGGGCGCTGTATGCCCCGTTGTTCACCACGCAGAGCTTCTTGCCCGCCGGAACGAGCGAGTTGACGCAGACGTCCTGAATGATCGTGCCGGAACCCGCGAAAATGACCGCCGAGTACTTGTCGAGGTCTCCATGGACTATCTTCACCAGTTCCTTCCTGACGTTCGTCATGATATCGACGAACTCCTGCTCCCTGGGACAGATATCCGGAATCACCTGGGCATACTTGACGTTGTCCGTCGTTGTTGCGGGTCCGGGGTTCAGGAGGACATTTCTCTTAACAGGTTTCACCACCTCCATTGCAGCCCTTTCCTTTGTTGGGATATTTTCCACAGCCTCCGGTTTCCCGGAGGCCCCGGTTTTTGCGTTATTTCATTTCGTCTTCACTTTGGCCTTTTTCTTCTGCTCCAGTTCCTTGCGCGGATCCTTGATGGGTTCGACAATGGCGAACCCGCTCCCGCGGAGCTTCTTTCTCTCCTCGAAGGCCTTCTTCCAGTCGGCAAGGGTATGAGTCTGGGCACTGGCAGCCGGACGGTCCTTTAACGGCGGGACTGTCCTGTCCTCAGGGCCGTCATAGAATTCGCGCGGCGTCAGAGTCTGACCGAGCCGGATAAACTCCTTGGCCGTCTCGATCTCTTCGATGTAGTGCGCACCGACTCCGAGCGCCCGGGTTACTGCTATGATCGCCCATGCGGCTTCGGGGGAGAATCCCAGATCCATCATTGCCGCGCCGGTTGCGCCCAGCATGTCGAGATCGACAGGTTCGGCACTCGCCTTCTGCGCAGCCTTAACCACTTCTTGCATGAAGCCGATGTACCGGCCGGCTACGCCAAGCTTCTCCGCCCGGGCAAAGATCCTCTTCGCGGCCGGGTCCTTCAGCATCAGACCGGATACGCCGAGGGCCTCGCTATTGAGGTTTTCCTTAACGAGCAGTGCAGCGGCATCTTCCAGGGGCATACCTTCGCGGTCTACCTTCAAAAGATAGGTCTCAAGCATGTTCCCGAAAGCCGAATACGCTCCGAAGGCATGGCCGAAGGATATCACCGATGCCCCTGCCGCCTGGGTGAGGATCGTCTTCGTGCTCGCAACGATGCGGGTGATCATCGCCGGCGGGGAAAGGCCGTCGTCGAGGCTGAGAATCATGATGTAGTTCAACATCTTATTCTCTTCGATCAGCGGAATCCTCGACTGGAAATCTACAAACAGAACGTCGACCAGGCCGTAGCCGGCTTCCATGAGTTCCGTCGTGTCGTAGCCGCGCGCGACTATACGGTGAACGTTCTTATAGGCAACTTCGGAAGCCCAGCGGAAAGCAGGCCTTTTCGTATCGGGAGGAACCGTGCCGTACTCTCTGGTGCGATAGTTGTAAGGAAGTCTCTTGTCGTCTAGATTACCCATTTCTTGTACTCTCCTTCCTCTTTCTGCTTCTTTGCGTATTCCTGCCGCTCTTCCTGGCTGGGCACAGGCCTGTCCGGAGGTCCGACATATTTGATCATGGAAAGATCGAGCATCTGCACCATCGGTTCGTTTCTGGAAGCCGCCCAGGCACGGCCGCGCTTCATGGTAAAGAGCGCGTGGGCCGCACAGCTGAATCCACGGCATACACTGCCGAGGCACCAGGCCGCATTGGGCGAAAAACCGATGTCCATCAGGGCCGTATTGCCGGCACCTACGACGTTAACGCCGACGGGAGCTTTGCCTTCGCGCGCCCGGCGAGCATGGAAATGCTTCTCCAGCGCCCTCTGGAATACGAGGTAAACGCCGTCAACCTTGAGTTCTTCCTGCTTGAGGTGGGTGGGTTCCGCGCGCGGATCGCCGTCTATATGCTGCGGCTGCCCCATGCCCATGACCGGTTCGCCCGCGTCCATATACTCGTCCACGAGGATCTTGGCCATCTCGTCCAGGGTTTTTCCCTCTTCGTATGCGCGCTCGATGTACTTGTTCAGCATGTATCCGTGGGCGGCACCGGGTCCGTGGACGCTGCCGAAGGTCATAATGGCCCCGGCAATCGCAACGGGAAGATTCGGCCTGCCCGCGCTGATCGAGATTGCCGACGCGGCGGACGGAGACATCGAATGCTCGAGGAATTCGCCCATTTCATATTCGAGCATTTTGGATTCGGCTTCATTGGGGATTCTGCCCTGGTACAGAATGTACAGGACGTCAATAAATGAATAACCCTCCTCTGCCAGATCGCTGAGGCAATAGCCGCGCAAAACGGTCTTTTCCTCCGTTTTGTAGGAAATAGCCGTTTTCCGCTCGAACAATGGATCTCGGTTCATTTTCTTTTTACTCCTGGTGAAGTCGTTGGAATTTCCTGCAGCTAAACGGTGCGTTTCAAAGTCCCACTGTGAACTCCCGAACCCGCCCCGCGCCCCGGCACACAGGATTACACGCGGATGGAGGGGCTGCCCGGAGGAGGGCAGCCCGTTGATTGCACTTCATGCATCGCTACTGTTCGGTGCATGACAAAACGCTTGAGGAAAGCCGTATCAATTACCGTCGAAGGTTGCTGAGCATTCTGCAATCCATCAAAAAGTAAGTCAAAGTAATAATAATTATATGCTTCATAACCAAAGGTTATGATTTCAGACCCGATCCCGGCTACCTGCTGAGCCCGATGAGGACGACTCCACACGCGATCACAGCTGCACCGATCAGCTTCTGGAGCGCATGCCTCTCCCGGAGCCACAGGATTCCGAACGCGGCGGAAAAGACGATACTGACTTCCCGGACTGCGACCACATAGCTGACGTGGGAGATCTGCATGGCGAAGAGGATCATGAGGTAGGTAAAATTCGAGAGGAAACCGACGATTATGATGTTCTTCCAGTTGAGTTTCCATTCCTGCTTCAGCCAGACCCTCTCCCGGGGCGGAATCAAAACGGACAAAAACACCAGGGAACCGATGAGCATCAGGTATATGTAGACGGGCGGAGCAACCTGTCCGACTCCGATCTTATCGACCAGCGAATAGGCAGCGATGGCCACTCCGGTCATAAGCGCCCAGAGGGATGCTCCTCCTCTCAGGGCCAGGATCGGTTGCAGGACCGCCCGTCCCGAAAAGGACTCCAGGTTGACCACGTAAATGCCGGAGACTATACAGGCGATCCCCGCTGCCCCAAGAAGTGCTAACTTCTCACCTATCAGAGCGATGGCGAGAATCGGCACAAGTAGAGGCCCGGAGCCCCTGCAGACCGGGTAGACAAGGGAGAGGTCGCCTCTTTCATATGCGCCGCACAGGAACCGGAAGTAGAACGCGTGACACAGGGCGCTGGCAAGCATGCAGAGAAAACCGGTCCTGCTGATCGCAACCGGGTACCAGTAAAGGAAAATCGGAAAGAAGAGCACGATGCCGGCAAGCAGGGACCACCAGATGAAAATGAGCTTGTGCACGCTCTTCTTGGTCAGGAAATTCCAAAATGCGTGCAGAAGCGCACTCAGCAGAACGATGGTCAGGGCGGTGGCGCTCATTTCTTCGCGAGACTCGATTTCCCCCCGGAAAGCAGTTTTTCCAGAAAGGCCTTGCTCCTGAGAATCGCCCCCTCCGCGTCGCTCTGATCGGAGATTTCAAGGCTGAGCATGCCCGGGAAAGACTTCAAAAAAGGACTGATTGATTTCCAGTCGACGGTCCCGGTTCCCAGTTCCCCGTGTTGGGTCCCGTTTCCATTGTTGTCGTGCACGTGAATGTGCCCTATCCTGTCGCCGAGAAGATTGATCACCCTGATCACCCCACCGCCGATATTTGCATGCCCTATATCGAGCGTAACCTTCAGGGCGGAATTGTTTATCTGGTCCACCCACTCGGCAATATCTTCTATCGATGTCAGTATGCAGTGGCTGTTCGAACTGAAATTCTCCAGTCCGATAACGACATCGTGCCCTTCAGCAAAGAGCGCCGCTTCCTTGAGCGATTTTTTGAAATGCCCGATCGCCGCCTGCTTCAAAATGGAAGGAGTGAACTTCGTGCTGATGAAGCGGTCGCAGGAAGGGAAAACATCCGAATAAGTTCCCGGGTGGATGATTACTGTCTGTCCCCCGATGCGCCGACACAGCCGGACGGTTTCCTTCAGCTGGTTCATGCTCTCATTGAGATGACCGGGGTTAAGGTCGGCCAGGTTGTTGTTCGCCGTGCAAAAGTGCACGGCGAGGGACAGCTTGTTTTCGCGCGCGAGGGACCTGATAGTTTCGATTTCCCGTGAAGTCACGGTCCTTGGCCAGAAATCGAATGCGTTTGACCAGATTTCGATGCCCTCAAATTCGTTTTCAACGGCGAACTGGATCGAGCGAATACAGCTGAGCTTGGAAAAGAGCGACCACGTGGAAAGGGAGATTTTCGGCATTTTCCCCTCATTTTATGTCGGAGCGTCGTGAAATGAGCATCCGGCATGGCAGCACCGGTTTTCCCTTTTTGAGAGCAGACGAAAGAGAGGAATTCCCTCCTTTGATTTGCTTAGATTATTCTGCAAAGTTCCAGCATTTAAATCAAAATAATAATTCTTATGTTTTCCATAACATCTGGTTATCGAAAGCCGGGCAACACTCAAACCCCGTGCCCCGGCATTCTTCCAATATCCGTTCTCCGTCCTCCATCACAACGTCAACGTCGAAGCCTCGGTAATCTCGTGCCTCAGCTGGAGGAATTTCATGTCCGTGTGTTCCCTGGGCCGAGGTAGATTGACCTCGTACATCTGGTGCATCCGTCCGGGCAGCTTGCCCTGGAGCGAAATGATGCGATCGCCCAGGTAGATCGCCTCCTCGATGTTGTTGGTCACGAAGAGTACCGTGCGCTTCTCCGTTTCCCAGATGCGCGCGGTTTCTTTTTCCATGAAGTAACGGGTCTGGGCATCGAGCTGGCCGAAGGGCTCGTCGAGCAGCATGACTTCCGGACTGTTCGAGTAGGCCCTGGCAATGCCGACGCGCTGCTTCATGCCGCCGCTGAGCTGATGCGGATAGTGGTTTTCGAAGCCTTTCAATCCTACCAGCTCTATGTAATGGCTTGCTACTTCCCGCCTCTCTTTTTTGGGAATGCCCCGCAGCTTCGGACCCAGTTCGACATTGCCCATCACGGTTTTCCACGGGAAAAGCATGTAGCTCTGGAAAACCAGTCCACGGTCGGCCCCGGGTCCCTCTACTTCCCTCCCATCCAGGTAGACGCTCCCGCTGGAAGGGATTTCCAGGCCGGCAATGATCCGAAGCAGGGTGCTCTTTCCCGACTGACCCGGTCCAAGAATAACGAGGAATTCGTTGTTCCTGACGCTTACGCTGATGTCATCGAGAACATGAACACGCTGCGTGCCTTTCTGGATAAAGGTTTTGCTGATATTATTGCAGACGATCTTATATTCGTTGCTCGTTTCCACTGCGCTGATTCCCCTCTATCGAATTAAGACCCAAGGGTCTGAAGCGGTCTACATCTGGATCGCTTCACGCTTCCACGGACACAGGATCTTTTCCAGCCCGGTTACCAGCAGAGTCGTACCCCAGGCCACGAAAGCCAGGACCACCATTCCGGCAAGAACCAGGGCGGGCCTCGAAAGCTGCATGCCCTGGATGATGATAAATCCAAGGCCCGACCGCGCGCTCACGAGTTCGGCCGAAAGAACGCAGGTCCATGCGATGCTGACGGAGATCTGCAATCCCGCGAAGATCGCCGGGAATGCGGCAGGAAAGCCCACCTGGAGAATTTCGTCCCGGCGGTTTCCACCAAGCATGCGGATAACATCGTAGAGCTGCGGCTCGATCAGGCGGATGCCCATATAAGAATTGAGCAGGCAGGGGACGAAGGTACCCACTATGATGATGAATATCTTTGAAGGCTCGTCAATTCCGAACCAGAGGATGGCACAGGAGATCCACGCAAAAGGCGGCATGGGTTTGAGCAGATCGAACACCGGCTTTACTATGGCATTGATGTATCTGTTGAGGGCCATGAGTATCCCGAGAGGGACGGCGATCACGGATGCTATGGCAAATCCGATCAGAACCCGGTAGGTACTCGCCCAGATATGCCCCCACAGGGATTTGCCGGCGATGGTATCGGTCAGCAGCTTGTAGATCTGGACAACGACAGCGTCGGGTGCGGCAATACCGTTGCCGAGTATTTTGGTGTAATCGACGTACTTCCAGATTCCGAAAAAGGCGATCAGGGAGACCGCATACAGGAACCAGCGGTTTCTCAGGAAGGCGGTAATGGAAAACGGACGCCTTTCCTTAACTTCTTTTTGAATTTCATTGGCTATCGTCGAAGTTCCGGCAGTCATGGCGGCTATCTCCTGATCCCGGCAAGGAGTTTCTTTTCCACTCTTTCAATCACAATACCAATGGCAACGCCCGTCAGGCCGACGCATATCATCCCCAGGACAACCATCGGCGGCATGGCAAGACGCCTGCCCATCGTGATCAGGTAGCCGAGCCCCTGGTCGGCCGCGAGGTATTCGGCGCCGACAAGCGTGGTCCAGCAATATGCCTGTGAGATCGTCATGGCTCCGAACACCATCGGAAGCGCCGAAGGGATGCATATTTTCTTGAAGATCTCCCAGTCGGTCGCTCCATAGGTCCTGGCCATCTGTATGAGTGTGGGACTGGTCATCCGGACCCCGACGTAGGAATTGATAACGCAGGGGACTATTCCCGAAAGCCAGATGATAAATACTTTACCGGGAATGCCGATGCCAAACCAGAAAATGGTAAGAGGGATCCAGGCAACGGGCGGGATCGGGCGGATCAGTTCGAAGATGGGTCTCGCCAGGCCTTCGGCAACGGAAAACCATCCCATGAGGAGCCCCAACGGGATGCCTACCAGCAGGCTGAGGAAGAACCCTGTAAACGCTTCCTGGATGCTGACCCAGGCATGGACGGACAGGACCGCGCCGTCGGGATCGGATACGAAGAGCTTTTCCCAAAACAGGACGGCAACCTGGGTCGGAGAAGCCAGCATTGTATTCGGTACGATCTCAAAATCCACGATCGCTTGCCACACTCCGAAAAACAATATGATGCTGGCCACCGGAAGGATTTTCAGAATAAGTGGCGTTTCAACCTTAACTTGTTCGTAAGCCATTGCACCTCTCCCGGCCGAATGCATGAGAATCGGGAGGCGTCCCGGTCGGTGCCGACCGCCTCCGAATCCGTATCGAAACGACCCGGCTGCGGGGACCGTTTGAAACCGTCCCCGCGCCATGGCCGCAGTTCCTTGCCGGCTGCGGATGCAGCAACGACAGGAAAGCCTGCTTGTAAAAAGTTATCCCGGGGCAAACACGAATATTGCCCCGCAGCTTCCAGCGGGCACCATAGAACCGTGCCCAATTCGATGCTTCTGCCTTGCAAGTACTGCCATCACCGCCGGTTCCCAAGGTCCGGGGTCTGTTGCCCAAATGGAGACAAAGCTTCCCGGCGGGCACTTTGCGCCCTCCCCAACCCGTCTCATCCCGGCAGTGCTTTTGAGCCGGAATCCATGTTTTTAAGGCCTTGAATTCACGATCAATCCGCGCCCCAAAGCCTGGATTCCGGTTTCCACCGGAATGACGAAATCGTGTCCGGTACGCAATCTGAAGTCGGCGAGGGGATTTGAGCAACACCCCACCGCTGGTTCCCAAGGTCCGCCTTGAGAACCCCAGCCCTGAAAGCTCCTGCTTCCCCAAAACGATGGCTACACATTACACCCCATCGCTGGGCACCCCATCGCTGGTTCCCAGGGTCCGCCTTGGGAACCCCGGCACTGGAAGCTCCGCTTCCGCTCAGGAACTATTTGGCAACGATCATCTTCAGGTACTTGTCGGTGATGAAATTGAGTCTGCCGTCAGCACCAACGACCTTCGCCGCATCTTCTTTCTTGAGCTTGCCCTGTGAGGTGAAGAAATCGAGAACGCCCAGTTCCCATTGTTCCACAACACTGGGTCCCTTGGAGCTGTCCATCATCTGGATCTGTTCCGCGGCGGAGAAAATCGGGTGGCGTTCGATGTCCATCTTGCACATCTCGTCATTCATCTCCAGGCCGCAGTAATCTTTCATGAATTTCTTGTATTCGGGGACGAGCTTGTCAGCCGGCGTGGCTTTGAGCATGTCGATACCGCGGAAGTAAACCTTCATGAACTTCTTTACTATTTCCGGGTTCTTTTCGAGGAACTCGGGCTCGCCGATGATTACGATCGGAAGACCGGCGCCGGAATTCTTGATATCGCCGGCAACCTTCCAGCCCTTCTGGATACCCGTGTACATATGGGGGGCCCACAGGGTCACCATGTCGCCGATTCCGGATTCAAAAGCCGCTACGCACTGGAACGGGTCCATATTCTTGATGACCACATCGCTGTCCTTGAGTCCGAAGACCTTCAGCCAGCTTGAAAGCGCGAAATGGCCGGAGGAAACGGTCGTGCAGATAACCGTCTTGCCTTTGACCGTTTCCGGGCTTCCGTAGACTTCGGGATACTTGGGGTTCCAGCCCTTGACCTTCAGAATCGGGCTGTCGGCGCGTACGAGAACGACGTTTGCAACGGATTCGTCGTTACCGATCGCGATGATCTTGGAGCCGTAACGGGCAGCGCCAACGACCGCGGGGGTCCCGCCAAGTGCGCCGATCGTCCATTGCTTGGCAGGCAGAGCTTCCAGCATACCCATGCCGGAGTCGAAGTAGAGCAGGTTGAAATCCAGGCCTTCTTCCTTGTCCCAACCCTTTTCTTTTGCGTACCAGGTAACAAATGTTTCATGCTCGGGCTCCCAGGCCGTATTGAACTTGACGAGCTTGTCGGCGGCCATAGAAGGTGTAACAACTGACACAACAAACAGAGCGCTGAGAACCAAAATACCGGCAACTAGCCACTTCCTCATTTGTACTCTCCTTTGCAATCAGTCCATCCGCAGCAGTGAGATTCCCTCCTCCGATAAACAATCTCTTCGACGGCTTTCTCTCAAGCACCTCCTTTCCGGTCCGGCAATTTGCCGTATCAAACCCTTACCACCATCTGATCAGTTCGGTGACCTGTTTCCTGATCTCGACGAACTTGGGGTCGATCAGGCTCCTGGGGCGGGGCAGGTCAACGTTAACCTCTGCCTTTATCTTCGTTGGCTTATTGCTCAGAATGAGAATGCGCTCAGCCACGTAGACGGCTTCTTCGATATTGTGCGTGACGAATATGACGGTCGAATTCAGGGTTTTCCAGAGGCGTACCAATTCATCTTCGAGATAATACCGCAGCTTGACGTCGAGCTGCCCGTAGGGCTCGTCCATCAGGAGCAGGTCCGGGTCGACGGCGAATGCCCGTGCAACCGCGATGCGCTGTTCCATACTGGCGGATACCTGGTTCGGATACAGATTAGCGGTATCTGAAAGCCCGACCAGATCGAGAATATACTTGAGCCGCTCATCGAGCTTCTCCTTGGGGAACTTCTTTAACTCCATACCGTAGGCGACGTTTTCCCGAACGGTCCTCCAAGGCATGCACGTCGGCTCCTGGAATACGAAGGAGATATTGTGCTTCTTCGGATTCGCTTCTTCACCGTCTATCAGGATATTTCCCTTGGTTGTGGGCAGGAGCTTGGAAAGACAGTTCAGAAAGGTCGTTTTGCCGCAACCGGTGGGTCCGACAATACTGAGGAACTCGCCCTCCGCCACTGTGAAAGAGATATCGTCCAGGACCAACAACTCCCCGAAGCTCCTGGTCAGGTTCTTTACCTGGATCTTTATTTTTCTTTTTTCTGAGGGTTTTTGCGTCTCTTCCAAAGGTCGTCTCCTGTCCAACTTTGCCCAGCCGGGCTTCCCGATTTCTTTTATACAGTTGCTAGACCCGCTTCGTTATGAGCACGGCGCAGGGTGCACATCGCACTACATGCCGGTTTATGTCTCCGAGAAACAATTCCCGCACCGGATGCCTCCCCGAGTGGCCAAGCACTATGAGATCGGCGCCCCAGTGCTGAGCCATTTCGCAAATGCGTTTGGCCGGATCCCCTTCCTCGGCGTCGACTCGAGCCGACACTCCCACCTCCGAGGCCCTCCGTGCCAGCGAGTCCAGCCAGGCCCGGACGTGCCCGAGCCGGTCAATGCGCTGTCTGTCGAGAACGCGCTGAGAATCCGCCAGGTTCAACTCGGAAGTAGTTGCAACCCGTTCGTCGGCCTCCGCAACCGTCTCCTCTTCGATACAGCACAAAAGAGCGAGTTCGGCGCCCCCAGCCCTGGCCAACCCGAGAGCTTCCTCGAACAGCACCGTTCCCTTGTCGTTCATATCAAGAGCCAAAAGTATTTTTTTGTAAGTCATGGGACTGCAATCTTTCCTGATTCGCGTTGCGATTTATGGATTTACGGAACAGCTTCTTCAAAGATTTCGGTCAGATCCTGCACGTCTCCCGCAAGTATGCAAGATAGCCCTGTGCTCCTCTCGGGTTTTCGACCCAAAGGGCACTTACCGAATTCCGTCTACTCCGCCCAATGCAGGACGACGAAATTTCCAGTTCTAAACAGTTGTCCAAACGCTTGCCTGATGCCCGGAAAGCATCAGGGTAATTGAAAAGACCGGAAAGCCATGGGTAGAAGGCTCTCCAGGTTTATGGCCGGGCCTCGCCAGTCCTTCAGAATGCTCTTCAGCTCCGTGAAGAGTTTCCTGCAGGGGCATTGCATGAAGCGAAAAGAAACGTTGCCGCTCTCGGCAATGAATTTATTTCCCGGCATACTCATAGGCCGGGTCAAAGGAATATTTAGCGATGACGGCGGGTGGAACCGGGGACCGGCCCCACCCTCGTCCTGAAGTGCAGAATCAAACGAGTCCCTGATCGAGCAGCGACTCGACCACCTTCACAAAACCTGCAATGTTGGCCCCATACATATAGTTCCCGGGGACACCATACTGCTCTGCGGCATCGACACAGGTTTTGTGGATCGTCTTCATGATCGTGTGCAGACGTGCATCTACTTCGCTGCGGGTCCAATTCAGGCGCATGCTGTTCTGCGTCATCTCGAGTCCGGAAACGGAGACGCCGCCGGCATTGGCCGCCTTGGCAGGCCCGTAGAGAACGCCGTTTTCCATGAATACGTTGATACCCTCGGGCGAAGTCGGCATATTCGCACCTTCGCTGACCAGTTTAACGCCGTTGCGCACGAGGTTGGCGGCATCGGTGCCGTTGATTTCATTCTGGGTGGCACAGGGAAAGGCAAAATCGGCTTTAATGTTCCAAAGGGGATTGTGCTGGAGAGTAGGATCGACAGCCGTATAAACGGCGGACGGATACTTTTCGACATATTCCTTGATCCGGCCGCGCCTGATATTTTTCAGTTCCTTGACATAGGCCAGTTTTTCGCGGTCGATTCCCGCATCATCGAAGATAAAGCCTGAGGAGTCCGACATGGTGACAGGCCTGCTCCCGAGATCGAGAAGCTTTTCGACGGTATACTGAGCGACATTGCCGGAACCCGAAACGAGGCTCACGGTGTCGTCCATTGTCTTGTTCCTGGTTCCGAGCATCTCGGCCGCGAAATAGACGCAGCCGTAGCCCGTCGCCTCCGGCCTGATGAGGCTTCCGCCCCAGTTCAGGTTCTTCCCGGTAAGGACGCCGGAAAACTCGTTGCACAGTTTCTTATACATTCCAAAAAGATAGCCGATTTCCCTGGCTCCTACGCCAATATCTCCCGCGGGGACGTCCGTATCCGGCCCTATGTGACGGTACAGTTCGAGCATGAAGTTCTGGCAGAAGCGCATCACTTCGGCATCGGATTTGCCCTTGGGATTGAAATCGGACCCGCCCTTCCCTCCGCCCATCGGCAGAGTGGTCAGCGCGTTTTTGAATGTCTGTTCGAAAGCAAGAAACTTGAGGATGCTGAGATTGACGGACGGATGAAAACGAAGTCCGCCCTTGTAAGGTCCGATCGCGCTGCTCATCTGGATCCGATATCCCCGGTTCACCTGAACCTTGCCCTGATCGTCCGTCCAGGTAACCCGAAACATCACAACCCGTTCCGGCTCAATGATCCTTTCGAGAATCTTTTCCTGCCTGTAGCGCGGATTGCGTTCCAGTACAGGTTTGACCGACTCCACTACCTCGCTGACTGCCTGATGAAATTCGATTTCATGAGGGTCCCGAGCCTTGACAATCGCCATGATCTCGTCCGTCACTTGTAAACTCCTGATTGAAGTGAATAAAACCGGTGGGGCGAGTTGAGCCCTTACCCACGAGAGTCCGTGCACGTCGGCATTTCAGGTTCATGGCATTTCAGTGGTACGAAAAGTCTCCAAACAGCGTCGAAAGAAGGGAAGGAAGCCGATCCGGGTGAAGCTGGAACTCCGAGATGAAGATTGATTTGAATCCCACACCCGTTCCAAATCATTTACGCTCCCGGCGGCCCACGAACGTCAATATCAATTTATAAAGCAACTATATCAAACATCTATGCGCAATATGGAGATTCTCATCAAGGCTTGTGTCAGAAGATTCAAAACCCGCGTTCGCATGATGCCCTTCCACAAAGTAACGGAGATCGTCAACTTGTCGGGCGCTATGCGTTAAACTCAGGCGTGATAATAGATCGGCGCCTGCGCTTGAGTCAAAGTAACAATAATCATGAGTTGAATAACTTTCTGTCATACAACTCGAGAAAAGCGGTCGGCGAATTTCGGAAAAGAAAGTCGACGCCGACCGCTGAAATCTTATTATCGTAAGTTACACGGCCCCGATATAGACGCGCTTCACGCGTCGGGAAACAGCGCAGGTCAGTTCGTAGGGAATTGTGCCGATTCTTTCGGCGACATCGAGAGTTTGAATGGTACCACCGTTGGAATTACCCCAGATGAGTACCTCGTCGCCCACCTCAACCGGACTGTTTCCGATATTGACCATGATGTAGTCCATGGTCACCGTTCCCACCATGGGATAGCGCGTACCGCGAATCATGACTTCGCCGTTGTTGGTGAATTTTCGGCTCATCCCGTCGGCATAACCGATCGGGAGTACGGCGATTCGCGTAGGTTGCGGTGTGGTCCAGCGCCTTCCGTAGCTGATGGGGTGGCCCTCAGGCATTTCCCGGATGTGCGCCGCGTAGGTTTTGAGCGACATAACCTGCCTGGGGGTGATGCAGCAGGATGTCTCTTTGGAGGGGTAATGGCCGTACATGAGAATGCCGGGCCTCACGGCGTCGAAGTAACTTTCGGGAAGGTCCAGGATGGCCGCACTGCTGGCCATGTGTACAATCGGCGGCTTTTTTCCGAGGCCGGCAACTATCGACAGGATTTCGCGAAACCTTGCGAGCTGTGTCCTTGAGTATGTCTTGTCGCGTTCGTCCGCCGTTGAAAAATGTGTGAACATGCCCTCCCAGACAGATGCGCCCGATCGCGTGAGAACATTCATCACTTCAGGCGCCTTCTGCAGAAGAACACCCACTCTGCCCATGCCTGTTTCTATCTTCAGGTGAACATACGCGGGCTTATTGCAGCCGGACTTTTCTATCCAGCGCAGGTCCTCTTCTCCGAAAACGGCGATTCGCAAACCGGCCTTGACCGCCTCGGGAATATCGTCCGGAAAAATCCTGCCCAGAACCAGAATCGGCTGCGTAATGCCGCTTTCCCTCAATTCCATGGCTTCCTGAAACTGAGCTACCGCAAACATGTCCAGGCCTTCTTTGGCAAGGCGCTTTGCAACGGGCACGGCGCCATGTCCGTAGGCGTCGGCCTTTATGACCGGGATCACCCTGGAGGGAGCAACTTTTTCTCGAATGCAGTTCACGTTGTAGGAGAGGTTATCCAGATTGATTTCCGCGTACGTTTTGAAGCTCATGAGATCACCGCCATCTCTCGTCAATTTCAGCAATTCAATTTGGATGCGAACGAATCGCGAACCGGCAATAACGCCGTCTATTTAATAACGAGTTGCAGAATAAATGAAAAGGAATTTGTGCTGCGGCTCAGCCTTCAGAGGCGAGATCCATACCTGTGCACCCATAGGGCCAAAAAACGGCCTCTGAGTGAATGCCGAGGGTTAAGGACGGGCAATAGAACTTAATACCAGCAGAACGAGAATACCGCTTCTCAGTCGCTTATTTCCTGACGCAAAGATTCAAAATATCCTGAACCGATTCGATCCGATCGAGATCCCACGCCAGTTCCACAAGTCGACGCGCCTTTTCTTCTCCCAGCACCGGTGTTGCAAGATAGAGGAACTTCTGCTCGAGTTCCTCGTCCGTCGGATAGTCGGGCGGCTCCCAGCGAGGTTCCATTTTGCCTGACCGGAGTTCCCGTCCATCACGTGTGACGATCATGACTTCCGCGAAGGTCTTCTGCGGAAACGCCTTTTCGAATTCCTCTTCAACTTCCACGTGAATTTTGTCCGCGAGGTCCAATACAGCGCGGTCGAAAATCCGCGGAGGGTTCACCTGGCAAGGGCCGACTTCTCCATCGACCAGCGCAACCGCTACCGGGTAAGACATATTGTATTGCGCCTCCTCGGTATCGGTGGGATGCATATGGCTGAGAGCGGCGGCGGCCTTGAAGGTCCTCACGTGGATAGAGGAGACGCCATCGTGCGTAAGACCATGCTCCCTGAATATTTTCAGTGCCCCCATTACAGCGGGTTGGGCCCACCTGCATGCGGCAAAGGGCTTGAAGTAGAGATTCATGAAATAGTAGTCGGTCCCCAAACGTTCGATCCAGGAAGGATCGGGGGCCTGGTTGAAGAAGGGATCGATTCCCGTAAAACCCTCACGGGCCAGGAGCGCGGAAGCCATACCGACCATTGCGCCCCAACCGACTCCGTCCTTGCTGTTGCAGGGCTTGTCCAGCGCCTTCATCACGTGCGAGACCGGGGCATGGTGCTCCGCAATGCCCAGCGCCTCCCGCATTTCGCTACGTCCGAAGCGGAGCAGGCGCGCCGTCACGGCCGCTCCTCCCACAGCCCCCCATGTGCCGGAAGCGTGTACCGTTTCCCCGGCAAGCGCATGTCGGATCAACCCTGCCCGAATCGCCACCTCGTATCCGATGATCAGTGCCGTGAGGAATTCCCCTCCTCCGACGCCCTCCCCCGCCATCTCTCCCGCCGCCATCAGGACCGGCAGAACGCACGCACCGGGATGCCCTTTCACCAGTCTGAATCCGTCGTCGAGGTCCAGTGCATTTGCCGCGTAGCCGTTTGCCAACGTTGCACCCACCGGAGAGGCTTTTTTCCCGTTACGAATAATCGTGCAGTCACTCCCGGAGTAGTTCCGCACTGCGAAATCGGCCATAATGCGGGCAACCGGCGTTTCAGTCCCGGCAAGCAGGGCACCAAGCGCGTCCATAAAACAGCGTTTTCCCTGATGAAGAGCATCGGCGGGGATATCGCTCAGCCTAAGATTCATTATGAAGTCGAGAACACGATCGGTATTATCCATAGCAGCATCTTCCTCAATGTGATTTGAAGTTAAGCGGCGTATTTTCCCGGACTGCGGTCTCACACGAAATGGCAGGCGGCGAAATGGGACGGTTTGATCTCGCGAAGAGGCGGTTCCTTAATGCTGCAGACATCCTGAACCATGAAGCAGCGAGTACGGAACCGGCATCCGGAAGGTGGATCCATGGGACTTGGCACCTCTCCCGTCAGAACTATCTGGGTCTCGCAGCAGGAAGGATCGGGAACGGGCACGGCCGACAGGAGCGCGCGGGTGTAGGGATGGAGAGCACCGGTATAGAGTTCCCCCGTGCAGGCCGACTCGACGATTTTCCCGAGGTACATAACCACTACCCGGTGCGAGATGTGCTTGATAACGCTCAGGTCGTGTGAAATGAAAAGATACGTCAGTCCCAGGCAGTCCTGAAGTTCTTCGAGCAGATTGATGACCTGGGCTTGAATGGAGACGTCCAGGGCCGATACGGGTTCGTCGCATACGATGAGCCTGGGATTGAGCGCCAAGGCCCGCGCAATTCCGACCCTTTGCCTCTGGCCGCCGCTGAATTCGTGCGGGTAGCGCGTCCTGAAACGGGGATCGAGGCCCACGGTCTGCATCAATGAGGAAACCCTGTCCTCCTTTTCCGATCCGTTTGTGACGTTGTACACCAGCAGCGGCTCCCCTATGATCTCACCAATGGTCATGCGGGGATTCAAAGAGGCATACGGGTCCTGGAAGATAATCTGGAGATGCCTGCGCATGTCGCGCATCCGGGGCTTGGCCAGCGCATCCAGCCGAGTCCCGTCAAACGTTATTTCGCCCTCGGTAGGCTCTATCAGGCCTAGCGCCAGCCTTCCAACCGTCGTTTTGCCGCAGCCGGACTCGCCCACGACACCCAGTACCTCTCCCCCGAAGACATCGAAGCTGACTCCGTCAACGGCCTTCACGTTTCCGGTGAGCCGGGAGAAGATGCCGCTGTAAATGGGGAAGTATTTCTTCAGATTCCTGATCGAAAGCAGGGGGACTTTTTCCGAAAGCGGTATAGCACTCATGAGAAAAGATGCCCCCTCTCCTTACTATACATGAAACAGCGTGCGGTGTGGCCCGGGCTGACGGTTTCCAGTTCCGGTTCATCGACTTTGCAAAAATCCTTCGCGAACCTGCAGCGCGGGTGAAAACGACATCCTGAAGGGAAATGCAGAGGATTGGGCACGGTGCCCTGGATGACTTCCAGCTTTCTTTTTTCCGAATCCGTCAGGCGCGGAATGGAGTCGTAGAGCGCCCGGGTGTAAGGGTGCGCAGGCTTTGAGAAGATGGTGCCCACATCCGCGTACTCCACCCCTTTGCCGGCATAGACCACCACGACGTCGTCCGATACCTGTGCAACAACTCCAAGGTCGTGGGTGATGATCATCACCGCCATATTGATCTGCTCCTTCAATTCCTTCATGAGGCGCAGAATCTGGGCCTGGATCGTTACGTCGAGCGCGGTTGTCGGCTCATCGGCTATGAGCAGTTTCGGACGGCACGAAAGGGCCATGGCGATCATAGCCCGCTGGCGCATGCCGCCGCTCAGCTGGTGCGGATATTCGTCCACCCGCTTTTCCGGAGAGGAAATGCCAACCAGGCCGAGCATCTCGATCGCCTTCCTGCGTGCCTCTCCTTTCGACATCTGCTGGTGGAGAATCAGGGATTCCATGATCTGGTTTCCGATAGTGTAGACCGGATTGAGTGAAGTCATGGGCTCCTGGAATATCATAGAGATCTCGTTCCCCCGCAGCTCGCGCATCTGGCTCGGCGATTTTCTGAGGAGGTCTTCACCGTTAAAGTATATCTTCCCGTCAATTATGCGTCCCGGCGGGCTTGCCACGAGTCGAAGCACCGACAGTGCCGTAACGCTCTTCCCGGATCCCGATTCTCCTATGACGCCGAGTGTCCTGCCGGGATGGGCCACCAGATCCATACCGTCAACTGCCTTGGATACGCCGTCGTCCGTGTAGAACCAGGTTTTGAGGTTCCTTATTTCCAGAAGCGCATCTTCTCTCAGGGGTGTTAAAGTCATGCTTTTCCCTGTACCTACTCTCCCCGAAGCCTCGGATCTATCATGTCGCGAACACCGTCTCCCAGCATATTGAAGGAGAGGACAGTAATAAGAATACTCAAACCGGCATAAACCGAGATCCAGGGAGCATTGATCAAAACGTCTACTCCTTCCCTGGTCATATTGCCCCATGTGGGGGTCGGAGGCTGGACGCCAAGACCGATGAACGCGAGGTTAGCTTCC
>JAEZHY010000285.1 GCA_023416335.1 Pseudomonadota bacterium
GTTCACGGCCCTGCCGGCCCATGCCGAGGAAATGTACAACCCGGACGTTTACGGAAGCAGTTCGGGAGCGGTTTTGAAAGTGCAGTTGCCGGAGTGAGGCGGGAATATTGAAAAACAAAATAAAACAGCACGTACCGGATATTATCCGGCCTGCCGGGGCGGGGTTCCCAAGGCAGACCTTGGGAACCAGCGGCGTAAATGAGGCGGATAGGGACGGTTGTTCCGAAGGACGGACGGTTGGCACGATGAACCCACCGCGCTGCGCTCCCCCACTCTTCGCGCCTGTTTCCCGGCTGAATTGGTCGTACCGTGTAATTGACTGTTAACGTAACCTCCAGGCACCCTATGTCGATACTTCATATCCGTTCACTGCTCTCTGCCCATCGTTCCCTGCTCGCTATTCTTGCGCTCCTCTGCCCTCTCCTTCTGTTTGCCTGGAAGACTTACCACGATCTCGCTCCCATCCCCGCCTCCCTGCCGGGTGATCCCGAGATCAAAAAGCCTCAGGTCCTCGATCGCTACGGCATTCCTCTTTCCGTAACCTATCAGAACAGGTGGAGCACCCAGACGGCTCCGTTTCACGAAATCCCGGCCCTGCTGCGGCAGGCTTTTGTCGAGTCGGAGGACAGACGGTTCTACACGCACAACGGCGTGGACCGGCGCGCGCGCCTCCACGCTCTCTTTCAGAACCTGACGGCGATGAGAGCAATCCGCGGCGCGAGCACAATCACCGAGCAGGCGATACGCATATTGCATCCGCGCCCGCGTACCGTGTGGTCCAGGTGGCTCGAAGGAATCGAAGCGGGACGCCTGGAGAATCGTTTTTCGAAAACCGAGATCCTGGAGTTTTATCTGAACCAGGTACCTTTCGGGCACCAGCGACGCGGGGTTGTGGAAGCCGCCCGTTACTACTTCGATCGGGATCTGCAGACACTGACCCCGAAGGAGATGCTCGCACTTGCCGTGCTCGTACGCGCTCCCTCCGGCCTGGACCTTAGAAAGAATCCCGGAGGCCTGGAAAAGAGGCTCACAATTCTTGCCGGTCACATGCTGAATCGGGATTTCATAAACGAAAGGGAATACAGGAGCATCCTCGACAAGGGTTTTGAAACCGCGCGGCCGGGAAGCGTGCTCGAAGCGTCCCATTTCGTTCAGCAGGTGCTCAAAATCGTCGGGACCTCTCCACCGGACCCCGGCGGCTGGATGACTTCCAGCCTCGACGGACATCTGCAGCAGAAAGCCGCGCAGATACTCAGGAGTCGGCTCGAAGCCCTGAAATCGAGTGAAATCGGCAACGGCGCGGTCCTTGCGGTCGATAACCAAACCGATCAGGTACTGGTGTGGGTAAGCGGAAGCATTGCGAGCGAAGAGTCCGGATCGATAGACGCCGTCACGGCACCCAGGCAGCCCGGATCCGCATTGAAACCGTTTCTCTACGCTCTTGCCATGGAAATGGGCTGGAACCCGGCCACCCTCATCGAGGATACGCCGTTGACCGAACAGGTCAGGTCCGGACTCCACACTTTCCGCAATTACAGCCGGGCCTATTACGGGTCTGTGCGGCTCAGAGAAGCACTGGGCAACTCCCTGAACACCCCGGCGATCAGAACGATCCAGTTCACGGGGACCGAGCGTTTTCTGCAGATGCTTCAACTCCTGGGAATAACCACTCTGAAAAAATCGTCCGACTTCTATGGGCAGGGGCTTGCGTTGGGTGACGGGGAAGTCAGCCTGTTCGAACTGGTCCAGGCGTATGCCGTACTGGCTCGGCGTGGGGAGTTCCGCCCGCTGCGGCTTTTGTCCGCGCGCCATGAACCGCCCGCCTTACCGCAGACCGTCATCAGTCGGGAAACTGCTTCACTCATCGCGGACATACTTTCGGATCCGGAATCCCGTCGCCTCGAATTCGGCGATAGTCACCTGCTTCGATTTCCTGTCCGGACGGCCGTTAAGACGGGTACCTCCACCGATCACAAGGACTGCTGGGCTGTCGGCTTTACGGATCGGCACACAGTGGGCGTCTGGATGGGAAACCTGGATCGGCGTTCGACCAGGGGACTGACGGGTGCGATGGGACCTGCGCTGGTTCTGAGGGCGGTTTTCGCGGAACTCAACAAGGAATACGAACCGCGCGTTTCGTTGGAAGAAAGCGGACTCACACGACTCAGGGTCTGTTCGGTCACGGGGATGCTCGCAGGGCCGCAATGCCCGGCAATCGATGAACTCTTCGAAAGGGACAAGACGCCGGCCGACGTCTGCTCCGCGCATGCCGTCGCTCAGGCTAATCCATCGGCTCCCGCTGCATATTCAAGGAAGCCGAAACTCGAAATGCTGCAGCCGACCCCCGGCCTCCAAATCGCCTTCGATCCCCGCATACCCGCGGAACTCCAGGCTTTTGCCCTGAAGATTCCCGAGCAGATCAAAACAGCCCGGACCACGTGGATTATGGACGGCGAGGTAATCGGACAAACCGCGGAAGGCCGGCACGAGTTTCTTTGGGGGCTCTCCCGCGGGACCCACGTTGTTCGGGCAAAGATCTGGCCCGAAAAAGAAGGGGAACCCGTGCAAACACCCGACGTAGTGTTTATAGTGAAATGATTCCATGTCTGGCCCAGCCTACCGAAATCCGCTCTTTTGACTGGACTTTGCCAAATCTATTCTCTACTATTCAGTGTTTTCGGCCCTTCCCCTCAAAATAAATCAGAACAGAACCGGCCATTGATCTTTCCTCGCCTGCAAGGAGGGAACGTTCTTTAAAGGTTCACAAGGTAAGCGAGAGAGAGGATGCCTGGAGAAGTAAAACAATTTCAGTCGATTCGCGACATCACGTCTGTTTCGCTTTCCGAGCAAGATACCGACATTTTTTCCTTCAGCAAAGAACGCCCACAGCCAAACCGGCTGGCCGATACGGCCATTCTTTTGCTCCTGACTGCCCTGGGTCTCCTTGTTCACGGGTATCATCTCGGCCTGGAAGACGAAGCCGTCTACCTGCCGGCGATCAAACATCACCTCGATACGGCGCTATACCCGCACGACTCCATCTTCTTCCTGATGCAGATGAAGTTGACTTTCTACGACAGCACCGTTGCATGGCTGATTCGCCTGAGCCAACTCCGGCTGGAAACCTTCGTATTCCTGGCGCACATATGTTCCGTGTTTCTCGTTCTGCGGGGCTGCCTTCTCTTGAGCCGCAAAATATTTGCCTCTCCGGAGGGCCAGTGGGCCGGGGTAACATTGATAGCCGCCCTTCTGACCCTGCCCGTCGCCGGTACTGCCCTCCTGCTGGTCGACCAGTACCTGCACCCCCGCTCCTTTGCGACTGCTTTCATTCTTTTTGCGCTGGTCGATGTTCTCGACAGGCGCTATATCATGAGCGCAATATGGTTGCTCGCCGCAGGCGCGATCAGCCCGCTCATGGCACTCCAGGGCACCGCGTTCGCCGTTTTTCTGGCATACCGGCCGAACGCCCGCAGTCCTCTTTCGGCGTTTGCCCCCGCGGCGGCAGTATCCCCGTATAATACGCCCGTATGGAACGAGGTCACACGGTCCTACTTCTACCTCACCCAGTGGCAATGGTATGAACTGCTCGGGGTCATTGCCCCACTGCTCATTTTATTCTCGTTCAGGTTCTTCAAACCGGCCAAGGCACTACCCGGCTTCCAGCTCGTGAGCAGGCGCCTGGTGTACTTTGGTTTGTGCTTCGCGGCCGTTTCCCTGCTCCTGTGCACCCCCGTCTTCGAAAGGTTTCTGGCCATTCAGCCGATGCGCGCCTTTCACCTTGTGTACCTTATTCTCTTTCTTTACATGGGAGGACTCTTCGGCCAACTGCTGCTGAAGAACAAGCCCTTGCGCTGGGCGATATTTTTCATTCCGATATGCCTGGCGATGTGTTTCGTGCAAAGGACCCAGTTCGCGGCAAGCGACCACATCGAATGGCCGGGCATGAACTCGCGGAACCTTTATGTTCAGGCGTTCGAGTGGATCCGGGACAACACTCCCAAGAACGCCTTTTTCGCGCTGGATCCCTATTTCATGGAGCACGACGGGGCAGATTTCCATGGTTTCCGCGCACTGTCCGAAAGAAGCATGCTGCCCGACCAGGTGAAGGACCCGGCGGTTGTGAGCGTTCTGTGCACCGCCAACAAGATCACGGACGATACGATCATCAATTTCGACGAAGTTTCCCGTCGCTGGCACGATCAGGCCGCGGCCGTGCGGGACTGGAAGAATTTTCAACTGCAGGATTTCCGTCGTCTAAAGGAACGCTTCGGCGTGAATTATGTAGTGCTGGAGAAGCCGGCAATCGATGGACTTGCCTGTGTCTATGAAAACGAAGCGGTAAAGGTGTGTCGGATCGACTGAAAAGGCGAGTTTCCACCTGACTTCAACCGGTATCGCCGGATACTCCCGGCAGGCAGCACGCTGAAGGATTCAGATAAATCTATGGCCTGCCTTTTCGAGGCTGAACGAAGTTGCCGTCTATATTCAACCCTGCCAGATAATTTCTGAGCTTTTCCCCAACTTCCGGGTGTTTCAATCCGAGTCTGATGGTTGCCTTGATGAAATTGAACTTATCACCGGTATCGAGCCAATCGCCTTCCAGCTCTTTTCCGTAAATCGTTCCTCCTTTTTCGATCAGAATTTCGAACGCATCTATCAGCCTGATCTCTCCGGAATTGCCGTGCTCCATCGCGGAAAGAATATCGATGATTTCAGGAGTGATTATATATTTTCCTACAGCAACAAAATTGGACTTGGCCTCGTGTTCTTTGGGCTTCTCCACCATGCGCAATATTCTGAAGACAGAGTCCTCCACCGCATTGCATTCTATAACACCGAATTTCGAAACCTCGTGCATGGGCACCCGGCTCATGCCGATTACGCTCTTGTTATGAACGTCGAAGCATTCGATAAGTTGCTTCGAGGCCGGAACCGGACTGTCGTAAATACAATCACCGAATAGAACCAGGACCGGTTCGTCCCTGATTATGTGGGCAGCCTGCAGAACTGCATGGCCGTCTCCCAGCGGCATGGATTGTCGTACATATGAGAACTTGGCCAGTTCAGAAATCCCATGGACCGCCGCCAGAAGGTCGTGCTTGCTTTTCTCGACAAGAGTCTCTTCCAGTTCAAAAGAGATATCGAAATGATCCTCGATAGCTCTCTTCCCCCGTCCGGTAACGAAAATAATCTCTTCTATCCCCGACTCCACGGCCTCTTCCACCAGGTATTGGACGACGGGCTTATCGACAATGGGCAGCATTTCTTTGGGCTGAGCTTTTGTTGCGGGAAGAAAGCGTGTACCGAATCCGGCAACCGGCAAGATAGCCTTTTTTATAATGCTCATTTTCGTAATCCTTCTTGGAATCGCACCCATATGACAGGTTTGAAGGTCGAAAAGACCGCGAAACGTGCGCCGGCGTCGTGTCCAGGCTCTTCCGCCGCACGCGGTTGCAGCCGGCACGGATGCTTTCGACCCGGTTTTCTGCCAAGATACTATCAGGAAAGTCGGGCGCGAGGTCAAGGCTTTTCTCCAGGGGAGAGTCGCAGGAGAAATGCACGAAACTACCGGTTCCTACGGATTCTTGTGCGCCCTGGAATTCAAGCGCGAAAATGACTCCAGTCTGTTTGCCGGGTGCAAGAAAAGATTAGCGACTATCCTGTTTGGGTATTATATAGGACAAATAAACGACTGCCCGGAATCTGCATCCGCATGACGAGGGGGCGTATATGAATCCCGAAGATCATGAATTTCAGGAACTTGCCGGTGAAATGCGGGACCGCCTGATTGGCGTAACCGGCAAAATGAGAGACGAAATAGCCCTGCTATTGGCCAGGGTCATTGGAAGAATCCCCGAAGAAGACCGAACCGTCCTGAGGTTCTTCAGAAATCTCAGGGTGATAATGCCTGCAGACCATACCGCTGCAGTAATTCTTGTGAATTCCCGCTTTGTCGATGAAAGACTCAGGGAAATGATTCCGGTCTGGTGCATTTGCCTGAGCCCGGACTTCGGAAGTCAGCCCGAAAGCGAGTGCATCTATCTTCTCGCTCATGAACTGGCGCATGTTTTCCTGGAACATAATATGAATGGTTCGAACGGAAAGGATCAAATCGCTCAACGCAAGAATCAGGAAATCCATGCGGACCAGCTGGTCCGAAACTGGGGTTTCCGCGAGGAACTGCAATCTTATTATTCTTCCGGACAGCAGGGCGCGATTCCTTAGAAGCAAATTGCTGTCGGTGTATTGAACGCAGAATGGCGGCGAACCGGGCGCCCGTCGTCCTGCGAGTGTCCGACGACGATCGTCCGTTTCCAGTGTAGAGCGGGAGGCTTTGATATTCTATTGCTGGATTTGCCGAACGGACTTTGACGTTCCAGTCTGTTTGGGAGCTTTTGGTTTTGTCTTGCTTTGAGTCCCCTTTTTCTTATTTTGCATCGACTTCTGGAGCATCTGGCGCTGGGCGGCTGACCTCGATTGGCTCTTGAACCAACTGTCGCTCCCGACGTAACCTCCACCTACCCCATTGTTGACTTTGTGACCGTAGGAATCCTGATATGCGAATACAGCCCCGCCTGACAAGAAAACGAACGCGACCACGAGCAGAGAAACCCTGAACCGGAACAGCATAAAACTCTCTTCTCCTTTCGGTTAAAAAAGGGCCGACAACGACAAGGAAGCCTCCCGCCTCGAAAATGCTCTCACACTATCCGCCAATAATCAATTCTTTCAAGCAATAAGGCTGATACTCCACCGCATTCCGCCATCGTTACACTGAATGAGCGGCAACTATACGTTGACTTTTTATCATCTACAGGTTTTTCTCTTTCGTCATTCATTATTGGAATCAATCTCGCCGCTGACGCTGGGGCCCTACAGCAGGCCGAACAGGAACCGTCGCCTTTTCGGAAGCATCCACCTCCTTTTCAGCCGCACGGGGTATGAATGCAATCCGGCGATGCAGGGGCGAGGTCCGCCAGGCCGGCTCAACCAATCCTGTGACCATGGGACCGACCGACGAAGGAGGACGCTTGTTGGGAAAACCTGCAGCCAAACACCGTTATATTGATGCATTGCGTGGACTTGCAATACTGGGAGTGCTCGTCAACCACTGCGGTCCGAACGGATCGGAGCCGTATCCCGAATTCTTCTCGACTCTCGTTTTCGAGGGCATGCGCGGAGTCCAGCTCTTCTATATTGTGAGTGCCCTTACCTTGTTTCTCTCCATGGATGCCAGGGCCGGTGACGATCGCAATTCGTCGGCGGTCTTCTTCTTACGACGATTTTTCAGGATCGCGCCGCTCTTCTACTGCGCCGTACTCTATTACCTCTGGCAGGACGGCCTGGGCCCGAGATATGCCGCCGGCAGTCAGCCCGGCATTACGGCAGCCCAGGTGTTGACCACCTTTACATTCACCTACAGCGCAAACCCTTACTGGATGAACTCCATTGTTCCCGGCGGGTGGTCGATAGCCGTGGAAATGCCGTTTTATCTCACGGTGCCTTTTCTTTTCAGAAGAATCCGCGACTTGAAATCCGCTCTATGGCTCCTTATCGGGTCGATTGCCCTCTGCCGGATCCTTGACTGCATTCTCGGCAGTATGCAGGTCATAGAGGACAAGAGGATCTGGGCGGAGTACCTCTATTTCTTTCTGCCCTCACAGTTCCCGGTTTTCGTGCTCGGCATCGTCCTTTATCTGGTGATAACAAAAGGGAAAGAGGTTTCACTCCCACGCCTGCTGGAAGGATGTTCCCGGCCGCTGTTGGTCCTGGCCGCGCTGTGCATCGGACAACTCCTTTTCGGAGCATTTCTTCCATATCATCTGCTCATGGGAGCGGCCTTTTGTCTGCTCGCCTATTCGCTTTACCTCAATCCTTCAGCCATCCTGGTGAACCGAATAACCGAAAGTATCGGCCGGGTGAGTTACAGCATTTATCTTACCCACCCGGCGGTGATGCATTTAATGAAAAGATGCGGCCTGAGCCATTTCATCGACGGCCACCCCATTGGAGATTTCCTGATTCGGTTCACCGCCGTTACCATTCTGTCCCTCCTGCTTTCGACCGCCACCCATTTTCTTGTCGAAAAACCGGGCTTGCTCATCGGGAAAAGGATCATAGCCGCCATTACGGAGAGCAGGCTGCAGGCTTCCAGCCGGATATGACCAGACCGCTTGAATTATCCAGGTCATACAGCCCATTAACTATTGCAATGATAATTGTCGTAAAAGCATTTGAACACAGGTACTAAAATTAATTAAAAGGGCAGAGTATTTAATATCTTGTTGGATTGCATATTTTCGTACTGCAAAATTGCAGACGAATCAATATCGATTGACACTCCATTGCTTGAAATGTCTCCCCGGCAGACAAATAGGTCTGGAACTGAGATTGACTATATTTACCGCGAATTCCGATTAAAATCAGAGTAGATA